>JBHIAW010000015.1:0-27243 GCA_046758765.1 bacterium | reverse complement strand
TGTAGCATTTCTTGTTCCTCATAATCCGTGAATATCCGTGTTATCCGCGTCATCCGTGTTCTATCTCTACTTAGGGGTAAGACTTAGTTTCCGGATGCAGATCACTCATAGGGCTCTCAGATATTCAATCAGGTCATTGAGTTGGTCCTTGGTCAGATCATTGGAAACGCCGTGTCTGTCCTCGGTATTGAACTTCGTCCAAATTTCTTCCAGCGTGGCAGCGCGTCCATCGTGCAGATAAGGTGCTGATTCGTAGATATTGTTTAAGTGTGGAGAATCGAATTCTTGAGGGCTGTCGGTTGCCGAAACCGTTCCCACGTCCGCCTTCTGTCGGTTGGTGAACAACGGCGGGGGATGACAGGTGATGCAACGATTCTCCAGTGGGATGATTCGTCCGTCATTTGTTGTCGTGCGCTCAAAGATCATTTTACCCCGCTGCTGAGCAAGGCTCAGTTCTCCCGAAGCGGTGCGATACCGATTGGGCGGATTAGATAATGATCGCATTATGAAAGCTACCAATGCACTCAACTCGTCAGGTGTAAAAGGCTGTGAGCGAGTCAAAAACTTCGCGAAGCGGATGCCACACTGCATGTAGAGGCTTACATTTTTTCCATTCCATTTAAAAGGCGCGGTGTCAGCCAGGTCGCGCAGCGAGCGCGTGTTCAACAGGTTGCGTCCCAGGCCATCCGGTTCCAGGTCGTAGGTCAGCCCGTCCTCATGACCATCTGGATGGCAGGTGCGGCAACTGAATTGCCCCTGAAAAGTATGGCTAGCGCTGTTGAACAACCGTTGTCCCTGTCGCACCGGAGTTTCAGTCTGTGGTCCGCCCAGGTCAATAGTCCCCACCATCTCCATCTTTTCAGTGTCAATAATAGCAATTCTGTCTGCCAGCCGCTCCGCCACGTAAAGGCGTCGTGCATCGGGTGCAAGGGCAAGGCCTTTAGGGTTGGCTCCTGTGGGAATGCGCTTGATCACATAGCGGCTGCTCAGACCCAGATGGTTGGCATAGGTGGCCAAACTCTTCGTTGCAGCCTCGGTTAGAAGGCGACGCAGCGCCCCGATATCTACCACGGTCACGTAGTCAGCGCCTGCGTGAGTGACAAAGGCTCGTTGACCATCAGGAGTGATGACGATGTCATAAGGATCAGCATAGAAAGCGTTGACATCATCCAGCAGCACCTGAGCCACTCTGCCGTCTCTCCCCGGTTCGATGATGCCTACTCCATGGGTTACCATCCATCCCCGTCCCACCTGGGTGGCCGGGAGAAGATTCTTAGGCCGCACTAAAGTCACCAACGCCAAGTCGCCCTCCGGCGCAAAGGCTATCCCTTCCAGTAAGTGAGCTGAATAAAGCATCTTGCGCTCGACCACTCGCTGTAAGCGGGTACTCACCAGGGTGACCTCTGAAACCGGGGGTGTGCGGAAAGCCACGTGATTAGATAGCCTACTGGTCACGCAAACAACCTGTCCATCAGGAGAAAGCTGTACCGCATAGGGATTACGGCCAGCCAGCAAGCGCTTAAGCTCAAGGCCGCTGCTGAGGTCGAGGACAGAGAGGTCATCGGAGAAGCTGTTGGCAACATAGAGGAATTTGCCCTCCGGCCCCAGCGCCAGACCAGCCGGTCCACTGCCCACCTCCAAGGTAGAAACCAGGCGCTGCGCTGACAGGTCAATAACCGAGATGGTGTTCCACCACTGATTACTGACATAAGCGGTTGTTCCGTCACGGCTGAGGACCACGCTGTGCGGACGCTGGCCCACTGGAATCTTGGTCACCACCCAGCGCTCATTGGGGTCCACTACCAACAGCGCCTCCCCATCCTGAGCGGTCACATAAAGCCGACTTCCATCTGGAGAGACAGCAATATCGAGCGGCGAGAGATAATCTCTTTGCAGAAGACGTGTGACCCAACCATTCCTCTGGGTATAAACATGACATGAAATACAATTCAGTGAGGCTGGCTGGCCCCCGGTGATGTAGCGGACGTGCTCACTGGACCAACGGTGTCCAGCGCCCAGTACAACCCCTAGGCCTATTATCAGCCAGATACCGGTCTTTGAAAACAGCCGTCTGCGCCACTCTATCTTCATTTCTCAATCCCCTTAGATAGAGACCTCTCCCCGGCCGCGAGTGAGGAGGTTGGCGAAAGCAAGGATACCGCAGGCTTTGTTATTGCCAAGGGCACGCGATTCTCCGGAGCCATCTCTCGGTCTTCATGACAGCCAATACAACCCCGGTGTTCATTAGGCCGCACCCAGATCCAAGCAGAAGGACCTCTCACCACCCGACCTTCTTCATTTACGGTCTGCAGCCGCACCGGTAAATCGGCTGGAATCTCCACATAGAACGAACCATCATCCTCCAGCACCACCTGGCCTAACTCTCCTTGGGGGCCGAACACCTCCACCCAATTGCCTTTTGGTGGAGAGTTTATTCCGCTGCTGTCTTGCTGATCCAACAAGTTAGCATTTAGACAAAACAACCATCCTTTCTTCTTCTGCTGATTCACAATGCTTGGCAGCCTCTTGGGTCTAGGACGCTGCACCGCCATCACAGGCTCGAGGGCATGATAGGCCGGATCACTATAGATGAGCCGCCCAAGACGTCCTTCTGCTGGATCGAACTCATACAGAGCGTAACGGCGAGCGCCGGGTGGACGATAGGAGACCATAAGTTTTCCAGAAGAAAGAGGAAACACAGAATGAAAGTTACCTTCATTTCCTGCAGTAAGCACAACGCGTGAGTGCAGCGGTCGCATCAGAGAGACAGCAACCAAGTGTCGTCCACCTGAATCCCCTTCCTTTGTCTCGACCAACACTACCTGTCCATCGCTGGTTTCCCATGCCCGGCTGCTTTGACGACCACCCTGTCGGTTTTGGTAGAACAATTCAACTCCCGTGCCATCAGGGCGCATGTTCAGCAGCAATGAAACGCCCGAAGGATACATTTGCCAACTGCGAAAAAGTATGCGACCGTCCTGCAGTACGCTGGGGGCGAAATCCTGGTGAGGATGAAAGGTTATGCGCCTTACTTCAGAGCCATCAAGAAAGCAGGTGTAAAGAGCGTAGGTCACTCCATCCTTATTCTGAGCCGGACGGTCAGCCCCTATACTGCTGAATACAATTTGACCGTCAGCGAGATAGGCCGGGTCGGTACAGTCGTAGAGTCCTGAGGTGATCTGTTTGATCTCTAACTTATTCAACGTCATCTCCCAGATGTGCCAGGGGTCATTCTCCTGTCGCTGACCTGCGAAAAGCAACCGTTTACCGTCGTAGGAGACCTCGGGGGCTCGTGCTGAATAAAAGCCCCCTGTGAGCACCTTCAACGTCCCGTCCGGCTCCAGAGCTACAATGCGGTTCTGGCCCGGATAACGCCGAGCGCCTGGGGCGTTGTCCTCTCCACCAAGCTCATCCGCTGAGACCTGCGTAAAGATAAGCCTCCCCGTTAAAGGCTCCTCTTCCGAAGCTATCAGAAAGATTATGGTGAGTCCCAAGGCCAGCACAACCCCAACAGTAATAATCCTACCCTTGTCGCGCATGCAGTGCCTCTTACTCTAAGGTTCCACTATGGTGAGAATCTGCCCGGCCTGGACTTTTTCCAACACTTGTTTCTTGCCCGAGGGCCACACGATCTCAATCCAGTCCACAACCTGGTTTTTACCCAGGCCAAAGTGCAGCCTAGGGTCATTCTGCGAGAGGTAGCCGCTTGAACTCTTCTTCTGTGCCACTTGCACTTGGTCTCCGGAGTTCACTTTCACCATTGTTCCTACGCCATCCCGATTGCTCAACCGTCCAATGAGTCGTATCAGCAGCCAATTGTTCCGGTTACCCCTCTCATTGCGCAGAAGCACCCCGTTGTCGTTCAGATTCACAATGAACGCATCTACATCGCCATCATTGTC
Organism: bacterium; assembly: GCA_046758765.1. Classification (GTDB taxonomy): domain Bacteria; phylum Zhuqueibacterota; class Zhuqueibacteria; order Oceanimicrobiales; family Oceanimicrobiaceae; genus JBHIAW01. The sequence continues at coordinate 23,341 of JBHIAW010000015.1, read as the reverse complement.
GTAATCGCCAAAGCAGGCCCCACGCCCGACCAGTTCCCGCTGGAAGTAGCTACCTCGCTCGACTGAGACATCCCGGAATCCGCCCTCACCCAGGTTTTCGAACAGTTGGTCTTCTTGACCATACAGGTGCTCCAGGTCACCGTTGACTTGAAATATATCCACATCACCGTCGTTGTCATAATCGATGAAGGCCGCCGCCCACCCTACATACTGTCCACTCGCCACGGCGATACCAACTGGGGTCGTTACGTCCCTAAAAAGGCCCTGGCCTTCATTGCGATATAATGCGCTGTAAGAGATATCCGAAACAAAGATGTCTGTTAAGCCGTCGCCGTTGTAATCGGCAAAATCTACCGCCATGCTCGATGTCGCATCCCCCATCTCATTATAAGCAACTCCTGCTAACAGCGCCAGCTCCCGGAATCGCTGGCCGCCTTCGTTGTGATAAAGGTAGTTTTCCATAGCGTCATTAGCCACATAGATATCTACATAGCCATCGTCATCGTAATCCGCCGCACTCACACCCATCGCTCTTCCTGCCGGGTTAAAGACGCCTGTGCTTTCCGTCACCTCCCCAAACGTGCCGTCACCACGGTTGTGGTATAAAACGTCCGCCTGGCCAGCATAGGCGAGCGGACCAGGAAACCCATCCGGGGCATAATAGTAGCTGTACTCGGAATCGAATTGAATGTAATTGCCGACATAGAGGTCCAAGAGCCCGTCCTTATCGTAATCCAACCAGACGGCTCCCACACTGCACCCATTTCCCCCAACACCAGCTCGGGCGGTCACATCGGAGAATGTCCCGTTACCATTGTTGTGGTAAAGAACGTTTGGGCCATAATTGGTGATGTAAATGTCCGGATAACCATCATTGTCATAATCTCCTGCAGCCACTCCCATTCCGAACCCGCGATCACCTACCCTGGCTTGGTCCGTAACCTCTTCAAAGGTGCCATCTTGGCGGTTATGGTAGAGTCGATTCTTAGGAGTACCCTTTGGCTTACGACCCTCGCTCACCCCTTCAACGAAGGTACCATTAACCACATAAAGGTCGAGATAGCCATCCTGGTCATAGTCTAAGAAAACAACTCCACCGCCGACGGACTCCACTAGGTTGCTTAAATAGCCATCCCCAAAGGAGTGCACAAAATCTATCTTGGCTTGCTGGGTAACATCCACGAAGTAGAGCTCTCCTTCTGACGAAATGGAGCTTGGCGGCTGCGCAGGCGGTGTTGAGGTGTATTGATCAGCAGACCGGCATCCTACACCCATCAAGACCGGTATGACAATATAGGCAACACACAGCCCGGTGTTAAAAAAGCTGATCCAATATGAACGTCTTAGCACTGTTTGAATCACAAAAATGTCCTCCTGGTACGAAAAACAATCCACGACTCCACTTTCACATGGAATGCTCGTAACTATTCACTCTGTTATTCCGAAAGAATCCTTTTTGAGTCTACGTCCGGATGGACCTCGCTCATCTTGCGCTTGAATTTGCAAAGATTCTTACGGAATGACCGAGCAGGGTGAATAGTTACGAATACTCTAATGTGTAGAGTAATGATACATTGGAAAATTGTCATGGGTAGAGCTCCAAATCTCTTGCCCTACTCAGATTGCGATTGCATTTCTCCACTTTTCCTTTTCAAGATTCTGGAGATGACTTCCCTCAGCCGACTCAAATCCGGCGGTTTGGAAATAAACTCAGTAGCACCCAAAAGTTTCCAATCTTCCTCTGATATGAAATCGGTGTAGGCGCTCATAACAATAACAGGTACTTTATAAGGCATAGTTCGTACACGAATCAATAGACTGAGCCCAGAGTACTGCGATAATCGCAGGTCAGTAATTATCAAGCCAATTTTTTCCTGCTCTAAGTGCGCCAGAGCATCGGAAAGGGTGGTGGCTTGTATCATTCGATATCCTTCCGCTGTAAGAAAATCATGGAAGAATTCTTGCAAAGCCGCGCCAATTTTGGGATCCTCGTCTGCTAACAAGATTATCTTTTTTGACTGTTCATCCCTGCTCTTAATTGACTCGCGGCAATTTAGGTCTTTTGACATAGTAATAATTCCCATCGTAGAAATGGGGAAATTACTTGTAGCTAATGGTTACAAAAATTTAACAGGCAAGCATTGTGCCAGCTTTAGTTCAAAAAAAAGAAGCTGTTTTTGTAGAGATAAGTAATTGAAACAATGTATGTTATAAGGTAGGCGCTAAAAAAATGTAGGATAGCTCTTATGGTGAAATTCTCTCTCTGTGTTACATTTTGTCACCGTGATGGTGACGGAAGGGAGTTATAATGCTTTGGATTGATGTGATGTTTTTTGAGCAGACGGTAGAAGCTTTGTCGCTCGATTCCGGCCTCTTTGGCAGCGGTTGCCACATTGCCGTGGTGAGCCTTGAGAAGCTCTGAAAGGAATTTTCTTTCAAAGGCGGTCAAAATGCCTTTTCTCGCTTTCCTATAATTGAATTCCTTGATGGGTATGTCAAACGCGTTTTTATCTTCCTTAAGATGAAGCGTTTCCGGAAGGCATTCTAATGTGAGAACCGGTTTTTGATTCAGAGCAATTGCGCGCTCGATCAGGTTACTTAACTCCCGTACATTTCCAGGATAATCGTAAGCTTCTAACGCCTCCATCGCTTCTTTTGATATGGTGGTCACGGCCTTTCCCAGCTTTCTGTTGTACTTTGCCACGAAATGGTTAACCAAGAGGGGAATATCTTCCCTTCTTTCGCGAAGAGAAGGAAGTTTAATAGGAATCACATTCATTCTGAAAAAAAGGTCTTCTCTAAAATTCCCTAACCGCACTTCTTTTTCCAAATCATGGTTAGTAGCAAAAATAAACAGAGCTTCCACTTTCAAAGTTTCATTGCCTCCTAATCTCTCGAATTCTCGTTCTTGAAGTACCCGGAGTAGTTTTTGTTGGAGATTCAGACTTAAATCACCTATTTCGTCGAAGAAGACCGTACCCTTATTCCCCAACTCTAAGCGTCCTATCTTTCGTTCATGGGCTCCGGTGTAAGCCCCCTTTTCGTGTCCAAAAAGTTCACTTTCCAATAAGTTTTCTGGTAAGACGGTGCAATTTACGACTACAAAAGGATATGAGGCACGATGACTATTTCTGTGAATCGCCTTGGCTACCAGCTCTTTGCCCGTGCCGCTTTCGCCTTGGATAAGAATAGAACTGTCGTTGGGAGTTGCTGTGATGATCCCAATCGTTTTGTAGATCTCTTGCATGGCGCTGGAATTGCCGATGAGAGCATCCTCTTCATATTTGACATCTAACTGGGCACGTAATCCATGAATCTCTTTCTTCAAACCACGTATTTCCAACGCTCGTCTGCACAATATTCTGATTTTTTCCATGTCTAAAGGTTTGGTAAGGTAATCAAAGGCTTCTAACTGCATGGAACGAATTGCCGTTTCCATGGTCCCAAAACCTGTTACGATAATCACAGAGGTGTCTATGCCGTGCTCATTAATCTTTTCAAGCATTTCCAAACCGCTCATCTCAGGCATTTGAATATCCAAAATAGTAATATCCGGCGCTTCTCTTCTGAGTATCTCCAAACCTTCTTTGCCATTTTGGGCAGTTAAAATGGTAAATCCATCCTTTTCTAAAATCAATTGAATAGCAAAAACGATTTTCTCGTCATCATCAACTATTAATATTTTAGAAGGCTTGCTTTTCATCATACATTAAATAGGTAAAATTATCGTAAATGTGCTTCCCTGACCGGCTTGGCTTTCCACCATCATAATTCCCCCATGTTCATGAACCGTGCGTTGTGTCACAGATAAACCCAAGCCAGAGCCATCAATTTTTGTTGTAAAAAATGGTTCAAAGATGCGGCTTAGATTTTCAGCCGGGATACCGCATCCATTGTCTAATATTTCAATCTTTACCACTCTCTGGTTCTTTTTTAAATGAATATCGGTTTTTCTTTCTACAAAATAGTCGCTCATGTTTTCTTTTAGTGAGGCGACCTGAGTTCGAACAGAGAGCATTTCATGCTCTTTAGAAGCCTGAATAGCATTTAGAATAAGATTGACCACGGCTTCTCGCATATGTTCGGCGTCCAAGCGCAGCATGGGGATATCCCCACCATATTCTTCGTGCAATTTAAGACGCTTTGATTCTATCTGTTGTCTACAAAAATCCAGGCTGTGTCTTAGCAGCTTATTTATATCCGTTGTCTTAAAAGATACCGGCGTTGGCCTAGCAAAATCTAACAATTGTTTAACCACTTTTTCCATATCATTGATCGACTCTAAAGCCACATTGGCTGCCTTGTTCTCAGGTTCATCAGTGGTTAAGGAAGCTGCGAGATGCTGCAAAATCAATTTCACCGACGTCAAGTCGTTTCGAATTTCATGAGCAATGGTAGTTGCGATCTGTCCGACAGCCGAAAGTTTTTCTGCCTGTATAATACAGTCCTGCATCTTTTTCTTTTCTGTGATATCGGTGATGATTTCAAGGATTGAGTCAGTCTGTCCCTCGCTTGTTATCGGAACGGCTATGTGTTCTAGATATCTGTTGTTACCATTTTGTTTGAAGGTCAGAATACTATTTTCGACTCGGTTAGATTTAAGCGCCTTTTTGGTCGGACAAATTCCAAAGGGGCTGCTTTTGCATATTAGATCGTAGCAGTGCTGGCCCTTTGCTTGCGAAAGACTTTTTCCAGTAAACTCTCGCAGGGCTGCGCTGGCGCTTTGGATACGAAGATCTCTATCCACCAACACAAAAGCACTTGGCACATGATTTAGAATCACCTGGAGCTTATTTTTCTCCTCGTTCAACTGTTTGGTCCGGTCAGCAACCATGGTCTCCAAGTTCTCAGTGTAATTTTCTATCTCTCTTCGCAATTTCATTTGCATCTGTTCACCTCTTCCCAAAGCAAACCTGAAATACAAAACGAAAAGGACTAAAATTGCCAAAGAAACCACCAAAACGGAACGGCGCAGAATCCCAATTTGTTGACTAAGCACGGTCGCATCTTGATAGATTTCAAAGGAGCCAATAATCTCATTTTCGCTACTAAGGTCATCACTGAGAGCACGAAATGGAATGAAGGATGCGAGAAGATCAACTTTATGGCCATCATGCTCAATATCAGGTTCATTATTGGCGAATCGCAAACTAGATACCGGAACTCCCTCCAATGACTTGATTAGCATTTGGTTGTCCCGAAGATAGATTCCAACAATATTCGAATCTGTGCTGTAAACTATACGCTTTTCCAAATTAAACACATTTACTTTTACCACGCCAAAATGTGTTAAGTACCTTTCTGCAATATTATCTAATTGAGCAATATCATCTGGGTCATTCCAATCCAAAGTTTCTAATGATTTTGAAAACGGTTTAAGATAATGCTTATGGATGTCAAAACTGAGGTTTCTTGCAACAGAAATAGAGAGGCTCTCGCGCGCGTCGATTAGGGTAGCCTTCCCAATCTTAAATATGGCAAAGGCTATGGGAAACAATAAAATAGCAATCCCAAGCACATAAATTCGAAGAAAAAACTTGTGAAGGGTGAATTTTTCTTTGTTCTGGTGCATGAGCTACCTCTCCAACAAATCTTCCTTTGCGGCACCGCTTTTCATTATCGCGTTTCTTTTTGCTTCGGTCTTGCCATAACTGGCTGTCAAATCCTCCTTAGCTGAAATCTTTACGCTCTTTTTCCACAAACCCTCACCCTTTTTCACAATAAGAAAACGGTTGCCTGAGATGGGCCCTGGAATCCTGTCCACCGCGCCCCCAGGCCAGTAGACCTTGATCTCGTCCACTTCCGTGATGTTATCACCGAGACCAAAGTGTAGCCTGGGATCGTGACTCGACAGATACCCCTGATTGGGACAGGAGAGACGCCATATCGTCCGCCCAGCCACCTTAACGGCCACGCGTGCCCCAATGCCCTGGCTGTTCTTTCTGGCGCCCTGCAACAAGACCGTCAGGTAGTTTCCACCCCGCTCATTTCGCAGGAGAGTCGGAAAGTCGTTGTGATTGACGATGAGAATATCCATATCGCCGTCGTTGTCGTAGTCACCCACCGCCAGGCCTCGACTGGAAAATCGCCGACTGATTTTCCAGCCGTCTTCCACGCCAGCTTCTTGGAACTTTCCATCTCCCCTTCCCCGATAGAGGCGCCAAGGCTGACAGTAGGTCTCCTCTGCATATCCTAATTGGTCGACCTGTGGATAGATGTGGCCGTTGGCAATGAAGATGTCAAGAAAACCATCATTATCAAAATCCACCATGGCCGTGCCCCAGCCCAGCTCACTCTGGTGCCTGGCCAGCCCGGTCTCCTCTGTGATATCCCTTAGAACTCCCCTCCAATTCTGATACAGGGTGTTCTTTTGATCGGCAAAATTGGTGCTAAAGATATCCACAAAGCCATCTCCGTTCACATCTCCAATGGCCACGCCCATGCCAGATTCATGCATGCCCCAAGCGTTTAGGGTTCCGCCCCGGCGGTCGCCAGCCGGGCTAAAGGTTCCATCCCCTCGATTCACAAAATAGAGGTTGGGCATCACGTCACAGCCCACGTAAAGGTCCAGATCGTCGTCCAAGTCCAGGTCCGCGAGCAGCACACCAAAGCCTCGGAACTCGGCCGTACCGCCAATGCCGGCCTCTACGGTGATGTCAGTGAAAGTCCCGTCGCCATTGTTGCGGTAAAGGATGTCTGTTTCCCCCTCATAGAGCAAAGGTGTGCAACCGGTCCGGACACCCTTGTATGTGCAGTCACTACCATCCTTCTCCTTTCGAGGGTAATGGTCCGGGTCGAACTTTACATAGTTGGAGACGTAGAGGTCCAGATCACCGTCGGAGTCCACATCTCCAAATGCAGCGGCGCAGCCCCAGCGCCCATCCCCGACGCCAGCCTTTTCCGTGACGTCCGAGAATGTACCGTCTCCGTTATTGTGGTACAGGACGTTTGCCCCCCAGTTTGTGACATAGAGATCAACGAAACCGTCGCCATCGTAATCAGCCGCGGCACAGCCAATGCTCCAGCCATTGCCCCGCACGCCCGCCACCTCGGTGACATCGGTGAAGGTGCCATCACCGCGGTTGCGGTAGAGTCGGTTGCCCGGGTTCTCTCCCTGCTTCCAGCGTCCGATGGTAGAGCCGCTCAGGAGATAGAGATCGAGCCATCCATCGCCGTCATAGTCCAGAAATGCCGCTCCCTGGCCGTTTTGGTCGATGATAGGAAGCTGCTCGGGATCCCCATTGATATTTCGAAAGTGGATACCAGCAAGGTTAGTAACGTCTGTGAACCAATTGGCGGCAGTTATCCGATCTCCTTGAGGAGCCGTTGATCCAGAGATCATGATGGTCTCCGTATCCAAGGTCTTCTGTTTCTCCTTAATTTGCCGTTTTTCACAGCCATGGTAAAGACAAGCCAACACGCCGCCTACCAACATGATGATACGGATGCTTATTTTGAATTTCACTAAGATTGAACCTCACTTCTGATTTGATCAAGATAAGCGTCCAATATCTGATACTTTGATTCCATTTGTTGTAAAAGGCTTGATTCATTTAGTCCGGACAAATCGAGCAGGTCAACCTTCCAGCGATTAGACATTCCAATAGGCGGTCCTATTTTTGTATCCCCTTCACCCAATACACCTTGCACTGGCTTTTCGGGCTGTGAATATTTTACAGCCTTACTTAACAGAGTTAGCGCTTTCTGAGAATTTCCCGTTTTCCAAGCAATGTATCCGTTAAGAAAATGCGCTTCCACACTCTTGTAGTTGGACCCAGTTACCGCATTAAAGTAGCGCCGGGCCTCAGCAAGGTTTCCTCGAATAAGAGCAACCTGTCCCAGACTAAGGAGTGGACCAGTTTCCTCTTTGTTGATCTCCAGAGCTCGTTCAAATTCAGCCTCGGCTTTATTGAGGTCAAAAAACTCTTTATGTTCGAAATTCAGATGAAGATTTCCCAACTGAAAATGAGCGCGTGCACTATTTGAATTGACTTGAACCAAACGCCTCCAAGCGTGTTCTGCACCTCTAAAGTCACCCAATTCCAGATACACATTACCCAAATAGTACAGAGCGTCTTCATGATGATCGTTGATTGTGAGGGCACTGCGATAATCTTCGGCGGCCCTTTGCAGTCTTCCTGCAATTCGGTGCTCTGTCGCTTGACGGTAAAGGTCCCAAAATCGTTGGATTCTCTCTTTTTCTACCATCTTCTTTTCGTTGTCCCCTTGTTCATTTTTCACATCAGAAGACTGAAACTTAAGAACGAAGATGACTATGAAAAGAACCAAAACTCCAGCCAAAATTGTAAAAAACACTCTGTTCATAATGAAATTTGTGACTATTGAGGTTGTCATTCGGAAGAATCTTTTTTGAATCAACGTCCCAACGAACCTTGTTTACTTAGTGCCAAAACTTACAGAGATTCCTACGGAATGACAGGCCAGCCTGAATAGTTGCTGAAATTCAATGACTAGCGATATTTAGAATATTCTTTCCTTCTATTACTTTCACTGTTTGATTGCTTTCCAGCTCAAGAAAGATTTGCCGATGTCCGCTGGGCCATACGATCTCAAGTGTGTCAGCTTTCGAGTAGGTTCCGAGACCAAAATGCTCAATCAAGCTGTTTTGCGAACAGTAGGAGCTCTGAGCACCTACCTGACGAATTTGAATGGTATGGTCGACTACCAAACGGAGTTTGGCGCCAATCGCACAGCGGTTACTTTGCACCCCTTGAAGACTAACCTTTAGCCATTGATTTTGATTACCGCCTTCATTTCTCAGTAGAATACCTGGTCCCCCATTATTTACCACGAAAATATCCACGTCACCATCATTATCGTAATCGCCAAGAGCTGCTCCGCGGCCGACATATTTTTGCTTAAAAATTTCACCACTTAATTCTGAAACATCATAAAACCCCTCATCTGAACCGCGATTCCAAAAGAGCTGGTTGGGCATTGGAATCAAGAACCAGGGTTTTTCCTTCTGCTGAAACGTGCTTCCGTTCACCACAAACAGGTCTAATCTGCCGTCATTGTCGTAGTCGAAAAAAGAAGTGCCCCACCCGATGTAGTCAAGAGCGATCTGTCCCAAGCCGTAACGGTCTGCTACATCTACAAAGTTAACTGGACTCGAGGAGGAAGCTTTGATTGCCGTGAATTGAGCACGCATGTTATTGTAAAGAGCATTTTCTTGAGCAATCCAATGAGTAATAAACATGTCCATGTCTAAATCGCCATCCCAATCACCCACAGCTAATCCCATAGCCCCGCGGTAGTCCGCCACCCAAGCAGCATGGCTTATCTCTTCAAATGTTTCGTTGCGTAAATTCCGGAATAAGGCATTGTCAGAAACATCATTTGCGACGTATAAATCAGGCCAGCCATCCTCATCGAAATCACACCAAACGGCTGAGAGACTACGCCCTTGCGAATTCTTGACTCCTGCGGTTGCAGCAATTTCTCTGAAAGTTCCATCGCCATTATTTCGGTACAGCAGATTACGCTCTGGCTCAAATGAGGAAGGATTGATACTTGCAGGCACCTCGACGTCGTACTGCAAGGTTACTCTTTCGGCTTCTTGATAAGAGTATTGAACATAGCCGCAGACATATAGATCGAGATGACCGTCCCGGTTGAAATCCGCCCAGGAAGCACCGGTCCAGAAGCCTTCAGGGCTTTCGAGACCTGTTTGACGGGTTTTGTCGGTGAAAGTGCCGTCCCCGTTGTTGTGAAAGAGTACATTGTGGCCATAGCAGGAAATAAACAGGTCCAGCCAACCATCACTGTTGTAATCGCCCCAAGCAGCGGCCATGCCCCACCCCCGAAAGTCCACACCAGCCTGGGCACTGACATCGCCAAAAGTTCCATCTCGATTGTTGTGGAAAAGGGCACAGCGGGCGGGAGAGTTCTTGACTTGTGCCGCTGTTAGTGGCAAGGGACCCGCTTCATTGACCACAAAGAGGTCTAGCCAGCCGTCATTGTCGTAGTCCCCCCAGGCCGCACCAGAGCCCATGTCTTCCGGAAGCTGTGTTGATCGTTTGCCAGAAAAATGCTGAAAGTTGATTCCGGCTTCTTGGGTCGCGTCCACAAATTTGATTTTGGGATAATCCTGTGGAATGGAGCGGGCCAGGCCAGCCGTCAGTCCTTCTATTTTTTCTCCGGGCCGATAGGGTGGCTCCGGTTTGGAAAGCAACCAAATAGCTGCTGACACGACGGCCAAAAACAGCAACCCAACAGTCACGGTCACCAAGATAAGGCGTTTACGACGAGACAGTGCGCCAGGCATAAGCTTACCACGATCCCAGGGATATAACTTCTATTTTCTTTTGGTCTTCAGAGATAAGTGAAACAGGGGCCGTGATGCCAGACTCTTCACCAAGAAGAAAATTAAGCAAAAATTGATCGATCTTTCGATAAAGTAGCTTTGCTGTGACCTCCAGCTCTGTAACGCGCTGACTGGGAATCCGAAACTTGAATTCCTCTTTGGTAGGCGACTGTCTGGCAGCAGTCGTCATACCGGCTGGACAGGCAAAGGTGAATTCGGCTTTATCTGAAAACCCCGGAAACAACGCCCGGCGATATCGCACACCGACCATCTCCCAGAGATTATGCCGGTCAATCAGATTGCCGTATTGATCCACAGCTTCTGCTTTGAAAATGAAAGACCCTGGTTGAATAAAATGCCGCTCATCTCGTCGGCCGGAAGTAAAAATCTCGTTTCCATCTTGGTCTTTTACGACCACTTCCACCCAAGCTTGAATGATGTCCATTGGACCAGTGGGGAAATCGTGACCGACTTTGTTGTTGGCAAGAATTGCTTCTATCTTCACTTCCTGGCCTGGCACAACCTTTCCCGGCACCACTAATTCAAGCGGCACGGCCGGTCCCGCTCGCCACTTATCTGCAATTTCAGGAATCTCAATTTTACCTTGAAGCCATTTTTCTGTTAGAGCAATCTGCTCATCAGCACCAGGGAGGTCTAAGAGCTTGGGAATGAACTGATTGGCGGCCACGAACCGATGACTGCGATGCTTCTTGTCATTGGAAGAACGATTGTAATCCAGCGGATCGCCGCGACCCGGGTCGTCAGATTCAGTCAATGGCATGTGACACTCTCGGCACTCTATGGTTTTCGTAGGGTCTCCTGGATGATTCCAACGGCTCTTGCGCCAGTTATCGAATTGATTTTGAAGCTGAACCCAGCCTACATTATTAACTTCCTGATCGATAAATTGCTTGTGACAGGCCGCGCAAAACTCCGGACTTTTGAACAGGCGATGCTGTAGACTTTCCACATGATATCTTGGATAGGCACGCAGTAAGAAGTCTCTGACAAACTGGGCCATTTTCCCTTCATGCAATTCGAACATGTAGCGCTTGGGCTGTGTAATAACGTAATTGGCATTGCCTTGGAGATCGGTTTCTTTGATGGCATGACAAACAATGCAGGAGACGCCCTCTTGATATCCAGTGAGATTGGTTAAATCCTCCCTGAAAATATTCTTCGTACCCGAAAATAACGAGATGGGATCGTGACACCCACCACAGTAACGGGTCGATTCCGGCCCATTTTGCTCCGCCATCACTTTTTGAACCGCTTGAAAGGCTGGGTCCATGGCTGAGTAACGGTGAGCACTGACCTGCCATTCTTTGACAATCTGTTCATGGCATCCCGAAGTCCCGCAACTCTGTGAGCCACCCAAAGAGCGCGCATCAAAGGCTTCCCCGGTGCTCGTCGTGGCCAAACTGGGAGCAAAGGGTCGATCCGGTCCATACAGGTAGCTGTAATCATCAGGTAGTTTGTTTACAAGTTTTACTGGCTCATACGCATAAGCCAAAAGGGCTACCACAGCAAATAGAATTCCGACCATAAATAATGTGTTCAAACTAAATTGCTTTTCAGCCCTCAGAACGGGTTGTAAGGCCTCGGTTTCACGCGCCTTAAAATCACGAACCAAAATGACGAGTAGGTGAGGCAGTAGAAAGGCAATCAAAGCAAACGTTGAAATGATGTGAACCAAATCCCAGCCATAGCTTATCTTTGTTTGGAATACGGTCTCAAATGTTAAGATCAATCCTGAAACCCCAGCGACCACAGTCACAACCATAGAAATATAGCCGGTCAGTTTGATGTGAGTCATGCTCATGGTGCGGTAAATTAGCCAGTGTCGGATTTGGTACCAGGCAAACGGAATTACAAAAATCAGACCAATGACCGTATGCAGCAAAACCATGACTTGGTTTGAAACGCTGAACGGAAGCAAATAGATGGAAAGGCCCGTCAACGTTTCGAAGAACAATAGACCTGAAACGAACAAGAGCAACTTATGTTGCCACTCTTTTGCACTTGAAACTTGTTTTTGTTGGTTTTTCATGGCTTCAACCCTCCTTTAAAGTCCGTTGTGTCAACTATCTAGTGTTTGAACGAAAACTCGATTCTTAATGTCATTCCGGCAATCTTTTGAGCCGGAATCTCATCATTTCAGGCAGGAGATTCCCGCTTAAAGCATGCGGGAATGACAGGAAAAGACTGTTTTCGTTCAAACACTACCTATCAGTACGTTTTTGCCCTTCGATGATAAGGAGCGTTTGATTGGTTTCGATATTATTAAGAACCTGAACGAGGCCGCTTGGCCATCTAATTTCTAATCGGTCAACTTTGCGGGAGTTCCCGAGACCAAAATAAAGCTCTTTTGCATTAGCAGAAAAATATCCTACGCCAGACACCAGCTCACGGATTTGTGTTCTGCCATCTGCGGTGATTCGCACTTTTGTGCCATAAGCATCTCGATTGCTTTTCACTCCCTGCAGTCGGACTTTTAACCAGCGATTTTTGTTTTTGCTGCGATTTCTAAGTAATACGCCGCTTCTATCCTCACTTGCGTCGTAACTTCTCTCTCCATTATTTACGACATAGATATCTACCTTGCCGTCATTGTCGTAGTCAGCAAAAATGGCACTTCGGTGAATTCGTTTTCCGGTTGACTCAACACCTGAGACCGTTGAGCCGTCGGAGAAGACACCCGTGCCGTCATTTTCAAACAGAAGATTTTCATCGCGATTGTCCCCACTCACGGCATTCAAATGGCCGTTGGCAATAAACAGGTCGAGGTCGCCGTCATTATCAAAATCGAAAAAGCCCGTTCCCCAGCCCACCTTGCTCCAGGTTCGCTTCAACAAAATGGGCGAATTGAAATCGCCGGCATAGATGGCATTTCTTACTCTGCCATCGTTCGAACTTTGAGTATCTACAAGACTCAAAAGGATGTCCGCTTCCCCGGTATAATTTGAAATGAAGAGGTCTATCCGGCCATCATTATGGTAGTCCCCATAAGCGATGCCCATGGAACCGTCAGTGCTACTCGTGCCACTGGGGCCTGAAAACTCTTTGAAGGTCCCATCGCCACGATTCAAATAAAGAGAATTCGGATCGGTATCGTTGGCCACAAAAATATCGGGCCGGCCGTCTTCGTTGAAATCAGCAAAAAGGGCCTGCATCGATTTTCGGTAAGCATCGCCAACATGGGCCATCTCAGTGACATCAGTAAAGGTACCGTCCCCATTATTTCGATAGAGCGTGTTGGGGAAGCCGTCAAAATCCATGGGAAATCTCAAATCCGTATCTCTGGGTCGTTTTGACAAATCCACGTATCCGCAAACGTAAAGGTCTAAAAAGCCGTCGTTATTGTAATCGCCCCAGGCCGACCCCCCGTACCACCAATCCTGTATAGATTCTCCAAAGGCCTCTTGGGTCACATTGGAAAAGGTGGAGTTGCCATTATTTTTGTAAAGGACAAAACCACCGAAATTGGTCACAAAAATATCCGTGTTTCCATCATTGTTGTAGTCGGCGGTTGAGACTGCCATGCCTTCACCCGTGTCTAACACCCCAGTCTCAGACCGTTTTGTTGTAAACGTGCCATTTCCGTTATTTTCGTAAAGAGCATTGGTTACATTGGGACCGCCAGCTCCATTAACCAAATAGAGGTCCCAATCCCCATCATTGTCGTAATCAAGCCAAGCCGCTCCCGAGCCATTCATGCGGATAAGGTGCCGATTGGCAAATTCGATGGGATTGTCAAAAAGGCTTACTAATATTTCCTCGTTAGTGGCAATTCCTTGGACTTGCGGGCCGATCTCACACCATCGATGGCGCTCACCGTAGTGCTGGAAATCAATTCCTGCCTCTTCCAAGACATTCTCAAAAAATATGGTCGAAGCGGCTGTATTGTGCCTGTCTATATCATTTCGATGTGCAAACATCCACCCTATGCCAGAAAATATAAGAAATGCAAAGAGCATGCTTAGAATTCGCATACGTGAAAACACGATTGTATTATGTTTTGTCTCCATCTTAGAACTCCTGAGAGGTATGAGTTCAGCCATGTCAGGTGACTTTTAAAGTCGCGCAGACACTAGAATCCTGGCCATCCTGTTTATCCTGTCTTCTTAAAACAAGGGCTTGCGCTGAACTTTACCCTTCAAAACCTTTTCTCACGATATGGTTGTTTCACTTCGTAGTCCATATTCAAACTCAGTAATATGAATAATACTACAACCTAACAAATAAAAAGTCAAGTGATTTTTGCTAAATTAGGCTAATTTGTACAATTCTTTGCCTTAAGCCGGCATAATTTTGCACCAACGTCATAAAGGGATTATTAAGAACCTGAGCCGCCACAAGTAGAGTCCAGCTCCAACACGTAGAGATCCGGACGGCGATGCTCGTAGATGCGCTCGTAATTGCGCCAATAGGCTACCTGTCGCAAGTCTATGGACTGCATATATACACCCGGCTCATTCCCTGCTTCCAATATTATCTCTCCACTGGGATCGACCACAAGGCTTCCCCCTCCAGAAACTTCGCCTGAGTAATTGCAGTAAAGCACAAAAAGTTGGTTATCCATGGCCCGGGCTACAACGCGTCTGCGGTTTATTTCTTTGAAGTTTAAGGGTACAGCAGAAGGGGCCACAATGAGCTCTGCTCCATTTAATGCCAAAACCCTGGCTGCTTCGGGAAAGCCCAGGTCGAAGCAAACCAAAGCTCCAGCCTTTACCAAGCAGCTTTCAAATACAGAAAAGTTTTCGCCAGGAGTAAAATTTTCTATCCAAAATGTTTGTTAATTTAAACTTATTGAATGTAGTATTTAAACCCTAACCCGGTCAAGCCGGAACCAAAAACAAGCACTCAATCAAAAAAATGGCAAAATGATTAACGGCAAAACAATTATTTATTTTTTAATGATTTTGCTCATAATTATTTTGCCTTTTAAATTTCTTTGTTCAATGTGCAAGAAATTGACTTTTTAGAGACTAAAACAAACTCACGAAAAATTTTAATTAATCAAAAAAGAGTTTTAATGTGACTATTTCAAAAGGGCCGACATCCATTTCGAGTCTGTTATTTTTGATCTGTAATTCTACATCTTCTTGTTCAAGAAGATTAACAGACATTGCTTTTTTAATTTGAGTGGGAAGTACTAAAACACCCTGAGACTTTTCCCCTTCAGTTTCAAAGAATCTGAGGATAATGGCGTCTTCCTTTTCAGCTCTTTTTAAAGCTGATATGATTAAATTATCTGGGATAATACTGAAGCTCTGGTATTTTTTATCAACCGCTGAATTTATTTGAATTGGTATAAGAGATTGTCCAAATTCATAAGCAGACTGATAAATATTTGCATCTCTCCAATCGTCCTGATATGGGTAAATTGAATATGTATAAGTATGTTCGCCAAGCTCCATAGCGCCAGGCGTTGGTATCAAGGGGCCACTTTTACCATCTGCGCAAAGGACAGAAACGCTTCTTAGCAGCGTGTAGTAAATTTCACCTGCTCTGATTTCATTGACAGGAACCCCAAGTGTTATAAAACTTAGACCTCGGCCTCCTTCCTGCGCACTAACCCACGCTGGTGCAGGAACATTTACACCTTCCTCAAATATCTTCGCTGCGGGGATTTCAAGGACTCCGAATTGTGTTTGACGATAGTACTGGGGCGTTATCATGCAGGTGTCAAATTTCAAACGAACCCTTATATGTGATTGTTTTAAAGTTAAATGCGTAACAAAATCAATTCGGGGTATATCTTCATACACAATAACTTTTTTAATAATGTCCAAAGTTTTTTGTCGATACAGCATGGTGCCAAACTTCTCGGTCAAATAGTATGGCCATCGGAGACAGTAAAATGTGTTTTTGAAAGTGATGGTTGTTCTAAATTTGCCTTTATCTACTGTGAGTCCTTCAGGTTTGAACGCACCAAATTTAAGACCTTTACCACCTTCTGAGCCAATGAACTCATTTAATTTTTGTGAATGAAAGTATAAGTCTCCTAACTCTTCATCAATAATCACTTCATTTCCTTCCAAAAGCTTTGAACCTTTCTTATCAAATACTTGTAGGATTCCCGTTTTTTCATCAATTATAAACGTAAAAAATTTTGTCACAACTTCATTTCCATTAATCTTTATGCTGCCCTGAAATGATTTTTTCTTTTCACATATTTGATACACATTGTGGTTCATTGGGCGAACCGTTGCCATGAACCCAAGTTTTACTTTTTGAATACTCCCCTTCTCTCTTTGTTCAAGAGTGATTATTTCACTGGGAATTTCTTCTCCATGAAACCTAACTCCAGGTTTTCCAAACCATTTATCTCCCAAATCGATTTCTTTCTCAACCCAATCTGTAACCGTCCAGTTGTAGGGGTTGAAAACGGCAACACAAAAATCGTCACTATCTTCTTTTTCTTTTACTATAAAGTTTGCAGATTCAGAAATCAGTTGGCGGGATACTTTTCGTATGTCATCAATATATTCCCATGCTTCATCATAGATTTCATCTATGCCAGAGCTCGGCAATACATCGTGGTTAGCCAAAAACAGCATTTTCTTCCACATGGTAGTCATAGACTCCGTAGGATAAGCTTTGCCTTGCAGCATGGCCAGGGTAGCCAGTTTTTCTGCAAGGAGCAACTTATTTTCGCTCTCCTTTATGGCCAGTTTAAGGGAAATCCTACTTGAGACAACATCAGGAAATACATTTTCCAAATCTGCACTATAAAGTTCGCCCTGGAATGTTGGAAGATATCCTTTTTCTTTTTCGAAATTCTGAAAAAATTCATGAGGTGTAGCGATTACCATTTTTGAATCTTCATGCTCCTGATTCCATTGGGCTACTTTTTCAGGAATATCTTCCTGAGGGGGGACACCGCCGCTGCCACATGGCATAAATATATTAGAATTGGTCGCGAGAGTGGATAATTTTTGCACGGCTTCTTCCCATTTATCCAATTCCAATCCCGCTCTGTATCCCATGGGCATCCAATGGCTTATGATCTGCGAACCATCAATGCCTTGCCAAATGAATTCACTGACTTTTCTACCAATCAGTTTGGGCAGGCCTCTACGGAAAATAAGCCATTTGTATCCAGATTTTTTATATATTTGGGGCATTTGGGCATTGAGACCAAACGTGTCGGCGGCGTAGGCCACGGGGACGTCCTTGCCAAATTTTTCTTTAACATATTTTTTTCCAAAAAGTATTTCCCTAACTAAGGTTTCACCGCCGGGTATCATAAGATCGGGCATAATATAGAGTCCATCAACTATCTCTATTTTATTTTTACTGATAGCTTCCTTCACTTCCGAAAAAAGCTCAGGATCCCGTTGTTCAAGTTTCTCCAAAGGATAGACCTGCTCCACAAGAAATTTGAATCCTTCATTCTTGATCATTTGCACAGCTTTTTTCAGGATAAATTCATTGATATAAAGATAATCTTCCTTATTAAATGCCCAAACAACATCGTAATGACTGTGCGGAACCAAATAAATCGTTTTCATATTTCCGACTCCTTTACTGGTAAAAGTTCAGTAAACTACGGAATAAAATTCAGCAGGAATTGCCCCAACAGATAGAAACAACCCAACGGATAAAAGCCGCCAACGGATAACAAAAGTTTTATCGAAATGTCTTCTCCACAAGAAAATCCGTTGGCAGCCTTGCTGTTGAAAATATAAAAAAATTGGACGCAGATAAATCCCGTTGGACAAATGTCCCACGGGATAAACGCAGATAACGGCTGATTTTTAGAGGTTCTTAACAATAAATCTGCGTGCATCTGTGTAAATCTGCGTCCCTTAAAACAGGCTTCCAATGCGGCCAATGACTTTTTTAGTAGCCCCCTAATTATTCAATTATTTTGCCGCTAATCATTTTGCCATCAATTCATTTTGAAAATTGTAACCTGATTTCAAAATCTTTGTTCATTGTGCAAAGATTTTATTGATAAGAGACTAAACAAGTCCCCATTGTTTTTCTAAACTATCCAGCACTTTCAACACTTTTGAAACCTCTTTACCAACCAAGCTGTCTAATTCTTTTGGCGGGAACTTAGCTGAATTAGAAAGCAAATTCTTTACTCGGGAAATGTATTCTTTCTCAATCGGATCCAATAGCGCCCGTATTTCCTGATGCCGCTTCAAAGGGTCCTTCCGAATCTCTTCGACGAGGCGATGAAATCTCCACCACAGCGACGATTCACTAAATTCGTCTTTTGAGGCTTCCGAAGGCGATAGGACTTGTAGCCCGATCTTGCCTGGACTAGTCACAGGCTCCGGCAGTATTGCAGAAAGAAAATAAGCCAGATAAATTCCCGAACAAGGTGGAAGGTAACAAAGCCAAAAGGGAATTAAAGAGTCATTATTCTGATCCAATTCGACCACGACAGATGTAGCAGTATTGCCCCAGGTGAAACCAGCGGGAGAGTCGTGCATACAGAGGGTAAGGAAGTCCGGCAAATATTGATGAAATTGCGGACCCTGAAGAAAGGTGCCCTCGTAGTGGTCACGTAGAAAATTCATCATTGAGGAGGCATCGATCTTGCCTTTGTAGCGTTCCAAGAGAGTCTGTGAGCGCATCCAGCGAATGTGGGAGACCTGTCGTGAATAGTTTTCATGATCGCCATAAGCAAGGGCAAAATCAAGCGACTCATTCTTGGCGTCCCACCATCCGTTATTTTTTGCAAACTCTTGTAGGTCTGGACTTGCTTTCGTCCATTTATTCCGTATTGTTGGTTCATTTGAAATCGAGCGAATGCCTTCAGTAATCCGTTCGGCAATCCAGCGACGTCCTGAAGTTTCCAAAATCCAGGCTTCATTCCGATCAGCGATAAGAAACGAATTATCATAACTTCCTTCTATATGATTTTGCCCATGGACCGCAGAACCCCATTGGCCATATTTTTCCAAGAGTTCCACAATTACACTAATGGCTTCTTCCGCACTTGGTCCTCGCTCGAGGCCAAGACGCAGCAAATCCATTCCCGTCAGACCTAAAGGTTCACGATTTGCAGCTTCACGCAGAGACCGCGTAAAGATTGCCGCATTTCCTCCTACCACGCCGGCCTCATTCATTCCCGTTTCATATCCCCAACACCAATAAGGCCGACACCCAAAAGTGGCTAAGACAGGATAGGATTCTGGAACCGAGACATAGGAACAATGAATTTCACTGTCTGCACTTTGAGTCCTGCCTGGAGAATAATAAAGCACCTGGCACTCACCGGCAGGTCGGTCGCTATTTTTGCCAAATATAACTTTGCCATTCTTTGTGGCGTCCGGCATGGCTACGAGGACATCACACATCGAATTACTCCTGTTAGTTAATGGGTAGCATACATACTAGCGAAGCTTCGCCTCAAACCGACAAGGTAAGAAGTCTTTAAAAACTCGAAATTCGAATATCGAAATCCGAAACAAATTTACCCCGTTAGATACAGGATTATCTAACAATAGTTGCCGTATTATTTAAACTTATCTAACGGGGTGAAAATGACCAAAATCTAAATGCTCTAAACAAAGATGCCTTTTGCCAGAGTAAATCAGTTTTGGGCTGGTTCGAATTTTGAACATTTGTATTTTGATATTTGTTTCGAATTTCCGTATTTAGGATTTCGAATTTCAGATCAGCAGAGTTTCATTGCATCGCAAAAACTTGACTCAAAATTTAAGATTAATAACTGATAAAAGGTTTAATTGTCGCAAGGGCGCCTAAATTCATTTGTGTCAGTCCTTAATTCAATTAAGACATCCATTTTTATGAGAGAATTTTGCGTGTACCCTTAGTAAATTTTATTAACAGTTTTAAAGACTTAAATCATCCGTTGGTTCCAAAAGTTTCAAAATAATTCGGTTCCACAACATTGCCGTTGATTTTCTCTTCCTTATGTCCATTACAGAAGGTCTGCGACATGTGCTCGATAGTTCCAATAGCGAATGTATCGATTCTGGTCATCGTCTACTTCGAGAAATGAAATGGCGGCGTTGTCCATGGTCGCTTCAACAGTTTGGCTGTGAGCCAAGTCAACAAATGCCAGCAGAAGATGACTGAATATACCCCAATGTCCAAAAAGCATAAACTTTTCCTCCTCTTGGGCTAGCAGATAAGTCAAAAGCTCCGTGGCGCGCACTTCAACGGGCTTGAAAAAGGCATCATTGCCATCGGGCATGGCGATGTCCGGTGTTGCGAGAGGAAGGATCGGTTGGTAGTAATTCGGTATCCCCCAATCTGACTCGATGAGGCGGCTGTCAAACTCCACCTTTTTTGCTTGAACTTGTGAGAGTTTATAGGTCTGCCAGGCACGCTTAAATGGGCTGATTAGAACGTAATCAATCTTGAGGCCCTTTAGGGGCTCGATCAGCCGTTTTGCCTGCACTTTCCCAACCTGACTAAGTTCGGGATTAAGGACGTCGGTGTCTTCACCTGTTTGCGATTTACTTTGTGCATGACGAACAAGCCAGATTTGCTTCATCAGATGTCTTAATTAATTGAGCTAATTTTCCTAATGCTCAAGAATTTCTTTCTTCAGTAGGTGGGCAAAAGACGCTGATTTTAGTTCTTCAAGAAAACTTCTAGCATCAATCGTGGATAAGGCTGGGAAGCAATGCGGTTTGGGAGGTTGCTTATTTGAGAGCAATTTTTGCTCAACCATTTCGTCATAAATTTCTTTTTTCAGTTCATCGGGGCAAATAGGAGAGTGATAAATCACTTGCATCGCAATGTAGCTCATTTCGTCAATATGTTCTTCATCACCGGATTCATGAAGGTGTGGATTGCGTGATTCTATTTGATAAACTTCGATACTTTGCTTCATAATATCTGGCAAAGGGCTCTTTTTAAGACCTCCAAATTTTTCAATGAGATTAATGATATGGTAAGGCTCAATGGAATAGCCGTGCGAGTAATCTAAATGCATAGCCAGGTCCATGGTCATGGCGTGTTCACCGGCGTTACCGGTTTTAATGATTTCAGTTTCGAATCCGGTATAGTGGCTAATTAATTGATTCAATAGGCGATTGGTATTCTCTGTGGTGCGACCCCACTTTTTAAAAAAAAGTTTTGATTCAACAATTTTCGGTTTGCTCTGCCATGCGATCCTGACCATCGAATATCTAGATTGGCTCATGATAAAACCGGCAGCAAATTCACGAACATATTCTTCTACGGCTCCAGGGAAATAGTTATCCGCGTCCACAAAGCCAATGTACTTTTTTCCAGCGAGAAAGGCTAACAACGTACCAATGAGCATCCCCTCTGCTTTGCCACCACGAACTTGTCCCTTGGAGTTTAAAATACTTGTATAGTCAACTTTTTTAAAAGCCTTGGCTAAGAGAGGATCTTTTTGGTGAACAATAAACGCCTTCTTGTTAACAAACATAAAGAAATTTTCCAGTGCCTCCTTTTCCATACTGTAACGGTCAATAGGGGCCTGCGGACTATTTGAAACCATAATGGTCAGACATTGGTGGGGAATACCAGCCAAGACTCCTTCAATGAGTTTGAGGCGCTCACTGCGGACCGGGATGACAATCGCCATCTCCTTCTCAATCTCAAACAGCGCTTCATAAGGAATTTGTTGAATGCCAGTGCCTGGTTCCGGAGAAGCACTGCCGTTCAGACCTGAGTCCAACTCCAGTACTTTTTGCAACCCGTAAAAGCGGACTGCGCCAAAGCGCTCAATTTCTCTGGGGATTTCTATTCTCATCTCACACCTCCTTTAAGCTGCTTCTTTAAAGAATGCAACTTGTCAATGTTATTTTCCAAATAATTTCTGGATTTTGGTGGCAGGAGACCCAGCCTCGCAGCGTGTGAATCGAGATAATACTGCACTTGCGGCAAAGGTTTCCATAAGTGATGGTCGCCATAACGAAAACCATATCTGGATGAACTTCCGAGTTTTTCGGTAACCGTTTTCTCAGGGTCATAACCAATAGTTTCCAGCATAGATTCCGTTACGCCATTTTCATTTGCCAATTCTTCGAAAGCATCATGGACATTTGCGCCATGCTGTGCTGCCTCTTTTTTGCGAAAGGCGATCTCCGCTGGAATCCCTCTAGATACACAATATTCCCGGTGCACTCGTTTTCCTAATGCATCGTTATTACGCCAAAGCTTCAATTCGGGGGATATCTGGAATGCCACCTTAACGACGGCTGGATCTAAAAAAGGAACCCTCAACTCAAGGCTGTGGGCCATGGCTATCTTGTCTTCTCGTTCTAAGCATTCCTTGTATAAAAGAAAGGTGTCTTCCCAGGAGTAGCGCTCAAAACTTTCATATCCTTCTTGCTCAACAATTGTGGAATACCAGGGATAACCACCGAAGAGTTCATCAGCACCCTGGCCTGTTAGAATCACTCGTTCTCCAGCCTCTTCCGCCATGCGAACGGAGGCATAAATGGGAACAGAGACCTCAACTTGATTAAGACTATGCTCTTCGATGTCCCTTATAATCTGTGGAATAAGTTCTTCAATATCCTTTACGGTCAGGGTCTTTATTTTTAGTGGAAAATTGAATTGTTCGGCTAATTGGCGAGCCCATTTAATATCTGCAGACCCTTCTCTTCCGGCTGTATAGCAAGTAAATGGAACGCCTAATTTCTGCACCTCATAGGCTAGCAAGAAGCTATCTATCCCGCCTGAGAAAATAATACCCACGTGTTTTCTCCCAGCAACCCTTTTTTTGATAGCTTCTTGAATCGCTTGTTCATAAGCTTTTATCGCTTTTTGTTTATCTTTTATGTGCTTGGATATCCGAATTGATGCTGGCGTCCAAAAAGGAAAAGTGTCAATATTGTGTCTATCAATGATCGCCATTTGCCCTGGAAGCAAGCGATGAATGTCAATACTATCACCTGAGATTGCCCAAAGAGGCTTTTTTTCAGAGGCAAAGGCAACGTGATCACCGTTTGTGTAATAATAAAGTTGCCGAACGCCTATTTTATCTCGTGCTATGATCGTCTGTTTGTTATCCGTAAGTACAATGGCG
Organism: bacterium; assembly: GCA_046758765.1. Lineage (GTDB taxonomy): Bacteria > Zhuqueibacterota > Zhuqueibacteria > Oceanimicrobiales > Oceanimicrobiaceae > JBHIAW01. The sequence goes on along the minus strand of JBHIAW010000015.1, from coordinate 14 downwards.
TATACACCATCTAA
>JBHIAW010000014.1:0-27700 GCA_046758765.1 bacterium | reverse complement strand
ATAATTCTGTATGGCTTGCCATATTTCTTTTTGAATTTCATGCCATAGGCCGAGGCCGCGGACCGAGTTTTGAATGCTCCGAGCCAAACTAAATAAAAAGTCACACCCGCTTCGTTTTTTTCACGGATCTCAACGGGCAATCCAAATTTTGAAAAATAATTCCTTTGATTTAAGGCATTATTTATTTTAGTAAATGCACCAATTTGCAATGTGTACTTGCCCTTGGATTCATCTAAATGAGTTTTTGAATCCAATTCTACCCCTTTTTGCACCGACTTGATTTCCTTTAAATCCTCTTTTGCCAGCTTTGCAAATGGTGAGCGAGGGTACTTAAGTAATAGACTTGTTAATTCTGCGTGACAAGATTTATATTTTTCAGCAGCAAATAGACAAGCAGCCGCAAAATATCTTGCATCATCAACAAAGGGAGATTCTGGATATGTTTCGGCTAAGTCTAAGAAATGTCTTCGAGCAGAAACATATAATCCACGAGAAAAGTGATATTGGGCGATTCTGTATAAAGCGTCATCAGCCAGTTCGGACTTTGGGAATCGCGTGAGTAGCCGCTCATAATTTTCAACTGCTTTTTCAGCATCCGTTTCAATGACTGCCTCTAAATATAGAGCACTTCCAGTACCCTTATTTTTTTCTGCAAATAATTTGACTTTCTGTTTGACATCTTCAAAACTGCCGTCTCTTAGATGTCGATGCAAATCAAAATCCGGGATTTGAGAATAAAGTTTGGTTGAGCTTAAAACGAAAGCCAGGATTAATATTAATGTTCTCATTTTAAAAAACAAAAGTCAAACTACACCTCTCATCATGCTGTTGAGAAATGCAATTTGACCTTCAGTAACATTTTCATAGAAATCAGACGATTAGTTGTAACTATTCAGCCTGTCATTCCCGAACGCTTTCATCGGGAATCCATAAGTCATGCGATCTCCATACTATTTTGAATGTCAGCAAAACATGGATTCCTGCTTAAAACATGCAGGAATGACGACAGGCTGAATAGTTACAATTAGTTTTTTATGAATGTTTCCCACTCAAAACAGTTGGGGCACCTCCAAAAAGGTTCTTCAGATTCATAGCCGCACAATTCACATTGAAACCTTTCCTTTTTCTTCAATAATTCATCGATCAAATCCAAAGCCTGTTTTACCGCTGCGCTATCATTGCCAGAATTGTGATATAATCTGACCAAATATTGTTTTGCGGTTTTATTAAGTGGGTCTTTTTCCAAAACTTCTAAACAGGTATTAATTGCTTTGTCTAATTCACCCTTTTTTTCATAAATTTCTGATAATGCCAAACGAGCACTGAGATTCGCGGGTTGACCGTCTATTATGTTCAAATACAAGTTTTCAATTTCACCGTAGACCCCCCCCTCATAAAGCAACTCCTTGATGCGTTCAAATGCTAAATAGGACTGCTCGGGCACTCTTTCAACAAACTGTTTCAAAATCTTTAAGGCCTCGCCTTTCCTATTCTCTCTTTTATAGGAATCTGCCAAATAAATATATGCCGGGGGGCTGTTGGGATCAATCTTTATAGCATCACGAAATCGATTCCGAGCCTCTTTCTCCTTGCCGAAATTAATGAGCTGCAATCCCTCTTCCACTTTATAGAGAGCAAGCCTGCCATTCTTAAAATCGGTTCTTAATTTCTTCAAATCTTTGTACGCTTGGAAAGCCTTGTCCCACTCTTCCTTTTGCTCATGAAGGTGAAGCTTCATCTCGTGTGCCCATAAATTCATTTTGTCCTCTTCAAGGACTTTGTTTATCACTTCAAGGGCTTTGTCAAATTGTTTTGCAGCTTGATAGTCCTTGGCTAAACTCTTCAAAATTTCTTGCTGCTGGTTTGGTTTCAGGTTACTTCGAACGGTTAAATATTTGTGCACGTTTATGGACCGCTCCACCTGACCCAAATCCCGTAAGATGTCTCCTATTTTTAAATAAGCATCAATATTGTTGCTGTTTTTTGTTACTGCATCTTTGAATTTGTTTAAAGCGCTTTTCGGTTTTCCTGCCAAAAGCAAGTTCAGCCCCTCGGTATAATCTAAAGCGGCCCTTTCCAATTTAGTGGCTGGGGTTCTTTGAAAAAAATAATTGATGCCCAATCCAACTAGGGCACTCAAAATAACTAAAACTAGTACAGTGGTAAAATCCATCTTCTAAAAATTTGGGTCAAATTTAGCAACTTTAAATCTCTTATTTATGTCTCTTCTCTGATATCAAACCCCGTGTCTTCTTCGCCAATGGGAAGGTTTCTAAGACTGTCCAGTTCATTCTGCATTTCATTATTTGCTTTATACAATCTTCGAATTTCAGCTTTAAGCTGCAGCACTTGAAAGACCGAAACAATTAGCCAAAATAAAACTCCAAAAGCAAAGGAGGCATAGATTACCATCCAGAGCTGCACACTCTCATACTGCCAGACATTTTGAAATAAAACAACGGTTACTTCTTGGCTGCTGTTCTGCAACGCAAATCCCAAAATTACTAAGATTACCAGCACCGCCAAGATCCATTTAATCAGCCACATAGTCTCTCCCTCTTGTTCAAAAATTTCAAGAGTCTATAAACCCAAAGTTCAAGATTTGTTCTTAAGTTAAATGTGCCTATTCAGCCTGTCGTCATTCCTTCATGTTTTATGCAGGAATCCATATTTTGCTGACATTCAACATGGTACGGAGATCGCCTGACTTATAGATTCCCGATGAAAGCGTTCGGGAATGACAGTCTGAATAGTTACAATTAAATACAAAGAACAAAATGATTCTTTCGTAATATGTCAGCTTTCTGTACTTTTGTCTTTAGACTCCTGGTCTTCTGATTCCGTAACCTCGGAGTTTGATGCTGACGCATCAGATTTTGCTTCTGCCCCTGAAGCTTCCGCTCCCTCCGATTTTGAATCCTCCTTTGTTTCCTCTGCTTCGGGCTCTGCAACCACTTCAGCTTCCTCGGTAGAACTGCCCTCCAATTCAGCGGTAGTCGTTTCCTCTTGACCTGCCACTTCATCAACTCCAACTTCTTTCTCAAATTCAGCCATAGCCTCAGCCTCATCTTTGGCAATCTCAGGTTGGACCTCGTCTAACGTTTTACTAAGTGCGAGCTTTTCAGAAAGAATGATTTTCTTAATTTCCTTATTAAACTCAATGACTACCAGCTCAAGCTCATCTCCTACCTTATATGCATCAGCGGGCTTACGAATATTCTCTTTCTTTAGTTGCGATAAGGGGACAAATCCATCTACAACCAAGGGGAGTTCTACAATAACGCCCTTTTCAATCATCCGTACAATCTTCCCTTTGGTTATTGTTTTTGGTTTATAGGCTTCCTCGAATTTGTCCCAAGGATTCTCCACGGTCTGTTTGTAACCTAATGAAATTCGGCGATTATCTTTATCAATATTTAAAACGACCACTTCCACTTCTTCGCCTTTCTTAACTACTTCGCTAGGATGCCTGATTTTTTTCGTCCACGATAGGTCTGAAATGTGTATAAGCCCGTCAATTCCCTCTTCCAACTCAACAAAGGCACCAAAATTGGTTAAATTACGAACGATGCCACTTTGTTTAGAAGCCACAGGATATTTTGCCTCGATATCAGTCCAGGGGTCTGGTTCAAGTTGTTTTAACCCTAAAGAGATTTTGCGCTCATCATAATCTATGCTGAGAATCTTAGCCTCAACGGTTTCACCGAGGGACAGAATCTTAGAAGGATGCTTGATGTGCTGAGACCAGGACATTTCTGAAATGTGTATTAACCCTTCAACCCCTTTTTCCAATTCAATAAAAGTCCCATAATCAGAGATGTTGACCACTTTGCCTTTGAGAACATCCCCCTCCTTGTACTTGTCCTTGACATTTTCCCAGGGATGGGGTTGCAGTTGTTTTAAGCCCAAAGAAATGCGATCTTTATCCTCATTAAAATCGAGTATCTGAACTTTAATTTTTTCATCTAAAGAAACAATCTCTGAAGGATGGCTCACCCGCCCCCACGAGAGGTCGTTAATGTGCAGCAGCCCATCAACACCACCCAAGTCTATAAATACCCCAAAATCGGTAATATTTTTTACCGTACCTTCAAGCACCTGTCCCTTCTCAAGGTCTTCTAAGATCTGCTGCCGCTGTTCCTTTAATCCTTCTTCAATCAGAACACGATGAGACACTACGATGTTCTTGCGAAGCTCGTTCACCTTTACTACTTTGAAGTCCATGGTCTGGCCAATCAAGGCATCAAAATCTCGAATAGGTTTGACATCGATTTGCGAGCCTGGTAAGAAAGCGTCCACCCCCATTAAGTCCACCACAATCCCACCTTTGATGCGCCTCATGCACGTTCCTTGAAGTATTTCATCCTTCTCATACGCTTCGACAATTCTTTCCCACTGCCGCAGAAAATCAGCCTTTTTCTTTGAGAGAACTAATTGACCGTCTTTGTTTTCAACATTGTCAAGAAATACCTCAATATCATCCCCCACCTCAATAGATTCAGAATCTGAAAATTCTTCAATGGGGATTACACCCTCTGATTTGAAACCAATGTCAACGGAAACTTCTTTATCGTTAACGGCTAAGACTTTGCCAACCACCAACTCACCTTCAACAAAATCGGTTAAGGTTTGATCATATAAATTCACCATCTGTTTGTATTCTTCTTCAGAATACTCTTTCTCCTCAGTGAGCTCTTCAACGGAGTACACAACATCTTCAGAGGTGTTATTAGAATTGGGTGAATCCTGTTGGTTTTTGTTATTTCCCGCTAACGTGGCATCACCTCCATTCTCTAACTTAGTGCTATGTTCAATGTTTGAACCTTGATCCGTACTTTCTGACATATAATTATACCTCCTAAAATATATTTTTTTCTATTTCCTAAATTAACATTGATGATACTTTTTGTACGACATATTCAACCTGTTCGTCAATACTCATATTAGTGGTATCCAACAAAATCGCATCAGAAGCTTTGCTGAGAGGCGAAATTTTTCGTTCGGCATCATGTTTATCTCTTCTAACAATATCTCTTTCAACCTCATCAAGCTTGGTTTTGATTCCTTTGGATTGGAGTTCGCTAAATCGACGTTTCGCCCTCTCCCTTAAAGAAGCAACCATGAAAAACTTCAAATCAGCATCGGGGAAAACCACCGTTCCAATATCTCTGCCCTCCAAAACTACTGAGTGACGGTCAGCAATTTCCCTTTGCTTTTGCGTTATGACTTCTCGCACCTTTGGATATTCTGACACAATCGAAACATTCGCCGTCACTTCCTGAGAACGAATATCATTGGTTACATCTTTTCCATTCAAAAATATTTTACATCCATTCTCTGAATTCGCGATTTCGAATCTCGTACGGCCTAAAAGCGTTACCAGAGCCTCTTCATCATCTACTGAGATTCCTTGATTCAATACTTCCAGGGTAAAAGCCCTATATAAAGCACCTGAGTCAATATACAAAAAACCGAGCCTTTTTGCAACTAATCTTGCTGTTGTACTCTTTCCCGAACCGGCGGGCCCATCGATGGTAATAACAAATCTCTTTTTCAAATATAATTTTGTTTTTGTTCTTTCTTGAAATTCAATTGATCATGGCCTTTGCTTTAATACGACTGTGCTTAATACCTAATCACCTCCGATGTTCTTAAGTTGCGACACTTCTTCATCTGTCAACACTCGCCAAGCTCCTAGCGCCAGCCCATTTAGCTTTAAACAACCGAACCCTATTCTCCTCAACTCCACCACTCGATAATTCAAAGCAGCAAACATTCTTCGAATTTGGCGCTTCCATCCTTGGTGTATCGTTAATCTTACCAGCCTTTTGTTTTTCTTATTTGGAAATTCGACGGCACAATGGGAGGTCTTACCTTCCTCCAGAACGATTCCAGACGCCAGCTCTTTTCTGTCGCTTTCTGCCAAATTCTTATCTAACAAAACCTCATAAACTTTGTCTATCTCAAATTTTGGATGCGTTAGTCTGTAAGCCAAATCTCCGTCGTTTGTGAAGAGAAGAAGGCCCGATGTGTCAACATCTAATCGGCCAACTGGGAATATCCTGATTTCAGATTTGACCAAATCTACCACGGTTTTCCTCTTTTTCTCGTCCGAGACGGTAGTCACACACCCTTTAGGCTTATTCAAAATAATATACTCAAATTTTTGAGGACGTTTGATCAGCTTTCCATTTATTTTTACTTCATCTCTTTTTTCCTCAATTTTAGTACCCAGCCTCTTTTCAATAACGTCATTAACAGAAACCAAACCATCCATGATCATCTGATCGCACGTTCGTCGTGAACCCACACCACATTCTGCCATATATTTATTCAACCGCATCATTTGTGTTGTCCTCATCGGCAGAATCTTGATTAGACACGATATGAATAATTTCTTCTGAATATTCTTCTGCGCCGTCCAACTTTCCCATAATTTCTTCTATCTCTTTTGGCTTCGGCAGATCTGAAATATCATTAATGCCAAAATAACGTAAAAACTCACTGGTGGTGCCATAAAGGATCGGTCTACCAACGGTTTCGGCTCTTCCAGCAATAGAAATAAGATTTCTCTCTAACAAGTTCTTAATCACTCCTCCAGAATGAACGCCGCGAATGGCATCCACTGCTACCCGACTGATGGGCTGTTTAAAAGCAATAATCGCTAGCGATTCCAAAGCAGCCTGGCTCAATTTTGGTCTAGCTCGTCCTTTAAACAGCTTCTTTATCCAGGGAGCAAATTCTCTTCGAGAATTGAATTGGAATCCGCCAGCGACTTTTGTAATATAAAAAACCCTATGGCTTTTCGAATATTCTTGATTTAGCTCTTCTACAATTTTAAGAACTTGTTTGCTGCCCAACCCCTCAATGAAATTTGCAATTTTACTTTCAGAAATCGGTACATCACTGGCAAAGATTAGCGCTTCAACTATCTGTTTTTGAAATTCGTACTCCATTAATTCTTTCGTATCCAAATTTCTGCGAATGGTTTATTTTGATCAAGTCGCACGCGTTTATTCTTTACCAGATCGAGAAGTGCGACAAATGTCACAATCATTATTATTCGTTCCTGCAACTGTGCAAACAGCTCTGAAATCAAGACCTGTTCATGACCTTCCAGGTAAGTTAAGATAAACTTGGATTGGTCATCAACAGTAACGGGGATTCTCTCAACCGTATGAGGCGAGGTTGCTGGAACTCTTTTCATTATTTCAACAAACGCAGCCATTAAATCATAAAGAGTCACATCTCGTTCGATAACTTGATCGTCCCTGCTATTAGATTCACCCAAGTCAAATTCAAAATAGCTCCGGGGGTAAAAGTTCCTGTGTTTCTTTTCAAAGTCGGCGAGATTCCCAGCCACCTCTTTAAATCTTTGATATTCTAATAATCTTTGAACCAATTCTTGCCGAGGATCTTCAAGCTCTTCATCTTCAAGTGCTGGTCTGGGAAGTAACATTTGTGCTTTGATGCGCATTAAGGTAGCAGCCATTAAGATAAATTCTCCAGCATTTTCCAAATCAAAGAACTCCATAACCTCCAAAAATGCTAAATATTGTTGGGTGATTTCGGCAATAGGAATATCATAAATATCTACTTCATTTTTTCTAATTAAAAAAAGAAGCAGATCTAATGGACCTTCAAAATTTTGCAGTTGTACACGATATGGCATTAAAAAAGCCCTTAATTTTTCAATAAATAGGGCTTCTGTCAATCATCGGTCTGATCTCCGAACAGTCAATTTACAATGAGAGGTTTAAATCATGAGAATTCTTAAAGAAAATCATTTTCCCCCTCAACACCGAATGTTGGCCCTATTTATGTTTTCATTAGAATCAATCTAAATTCCCACAGGAACCTTTGTATGAAGCACTATGAGAAAACTAAGTTTTCCAGATAGCTGCGCTAAGAAAAATTACCGAAGCAAATAATTTTTGAAAATTTACAACAAAAAATCAAAATAGTCAAGTTCTTTTTGATTCCAGACCGGGAACTCAATTCTTCTGTCTTAACAGATTCGTAGAGGAGTTTAGCATGATTATTGCCAGCGCAGAAACAATGCTTTTCCCTGATCGTTCTTGCAAATCAGGAACAACTGGCTGAACATCTCATGTGGATATGATGACCGAGGCATTTCCGCGACAATAAATGTAGGGGACTGAGCATGGGTAGGAAGAACTTACGATTCTGTATTACATCCGGTAGGACTTTAAGACAAATGGCTTATATGTTATTTGTCTCCTTTAGAAAATTAACTAGAGCATCTTTCCAAAAAGTCATATCATCCTTATTGATAGCTTTTAGGTTGCGATTGTCTAATACACTGTACCTTGGTCTCTCAAAAGCCATTGGAAAATCACTCACACTGCAAGGTTGGAGCGGTGTTTCCAATTCTAATGTTTCAAAAATAACCTTAGCAAATTCATACCAAGAGCACTCTCCTTGACAGGTCATATGGTAAAGTCCATAAGCTTCAGTTTGGATTAACGAGTAGGCGTTTTTTGAGATTTCTATTACAGAAGTTGGAGTTAGTATTTCATCGTTAACTACTTTGACAACTGGTTTTTCCTTTGAGGCTTTAATCATTGTCGTTATAAAATTACCACCTTTTGCACGGCAAGGTACTCTACCATATAATCCAGAAACTCTAATTATGAAATATTTATTACAGTTATTAGTGATCAAATTCTCACCGTTTAGCTTTGTTAACCCATAGATATTCAAAGGATTAGGCTCATCATCCTCAATATAAGGAGATTTTTTCTGCCCATCGAAAACATAATCAGTGCTAAAGTGAACTAATATAAAATCAAGATCATTTGATACCTTCGAAAGATTTAGCGCACCTAAGGCGTTAATTCTAAAAGAGTGTATTGGATTTTCCTCACATTTTGGAACGTTATGGTATGCGGCAGTATTAATGACTACTTGAGGTTTAACCGCCTCTAATGTTTTCTTAACATTATCTATGTCCGAAATTTCAATATCCTTGTGGATAAGAGGTATTACAATACAGTTTTGTGAGAAAATCTCACAAATTTCCGTGCCAAGCTGACCATTAGCTCCTATTACTGCGACTTTCAAGAACGAACCTCTCTAATCATCTTAACCAAGGTTTAGAGTCTTAAAAATCTCGATATTATAATAAAAAGGATTATCTAAATCTTTAAAATTATCAAAATGCAGAATTAGGTCTTTCACGATCGAATCAATGTCATGTCGAGGCTTAAAACTTAAGACATTTCTGGCTTTTTCTAGACTAACTTTATAATTTCTAATATCTTTTATGTGCTTAATATTAAGTCTGATGTTTAGGTTTAAATTCTCTTCGAGTCCAGCTTTTACAAGATCTCCGATCTCACCTAAAGTATAATTGCCAGAGGCAACGTTAAATATACCAGAAATCACTTCATTCGCTTCGATTGCTCTTATGTAGGCATTGACTGCATCTTGTATACTAAGAATAGGTCTCCAGATAGCTGGGTTATTAACCGTAATAACTCCGTCTTGCATGGCGGTCTTGAACATAGTGTTTACGACTAAATCCAAACGCATTCTTGGACTATAACCGCATACCGTTCCTTGTCTAAGACAAATAACTGAAAGATCTTTGTCAATCATTTGCATTACAGCCTGTTCACCTTGAAGTTTAGATATACCGTATGGGTAATTAGAAACGGCAGGTGAATTCTCATCGTAAAGTTCATTTTCTGTGTAGCCATATACTGAGCAAGAATCGGCATAAATAAACCTTTTCAGTCCCGCCTGTTTTGCAATATAACACAGATAGGCAGGTGCAGCAGCGTTATAAATAAAGTTTTTGCTTGGTGAATATTCAGCCATTGGATCGTTGGATAAGCCAGCCAGAAAAATGACTTGCTCATACTTCTTAATATCCGTAATCGAAAGTTCAAAAATATCTTTTTTGATTCTACCGACATCTCTGGGAAGATGATCTCCAAACCAGAATAAATCCACCACGTCAACTTTGTAACCTCTTTCTAAGAGTTTTGGAATAAGAGCGGAGCCAATGAATCCTCCGCCTCCGGCCACAAACAGTTGCATCTAAAGTCCCTTCATTTTTAGTTGATTTTTAGGATCATATCGAAAATTTTCGGATTCTGAGGAATTCAGCCAATCAGCAAGTGTCTGTGCCCTTCGGTCTTTTTCAGAAAGTATAGGGTTTTTGATTGGCCAGTCAATACCAATTTCAGGATCATCCCAGCGAATTCCCGATTCACCATTCTTATTATAGATGCCTGTACATTTGTACTGGATTTCCGCAAAATCCGACAAGACACAAAAGCCTCGGGCAAATCCCGCTGGCGCCCATATTTGTTTTTTATTCTCTGCCGAGACAACTGTTCCAAACCATTTTCCTAAAGTCGGTGAACCTTTTCGGATGTCCACTGCAACCAGAAATGCCTCGCCATAAGTAACCCGCATTAGCTTACCCATCGGAGGGTGCCATTGAAAGTGCAACCCTCTTAAGACATTCTTGATAGATCGAGAATGATTATCTTGAACAAATTCGTATGGCAAGCCCAACCTTTGAAATTGATCAGCTCTAAATGCTTCCAGAAAGAATCCTCTCTCGTCCCCAAAAACTTCGGGCTGAAGAACAGCCACTTCACCAAGGTGCACAGATTCAATTCTTATTTCCACAAATATCTCCTCATACGAGTCACTCGCATCGAACTAATTGCGGATAAGTCTTGTTGCCCTTAAAGAAATATTCAATTAAAATGCTTTTGGGATATATGATCTTTTGAATCTTATCATCTGAGACGATTCGCCTATTCTGAGAATCTCTTCTCTTCTTAAGAACCAGACCTGTGTGAAACACAAGCCACCAGTGTGCTTTGACAATTGCGTAAGATTTCTTAAAGTCAAATTTGATCAAGGATGCTGAGAGCGCTAGTAAATCAAGGAGGTAACGAACAAAAAGTATTTTGATAAGGTTTTTCTTTTCAAGATTTTTTATAAGCATAAAAATACTGTTTCTAAAATTCCAATAGATTTTCTTGAAACTATCAGGTTTGATGGTTGCTCCAGCATAATGATAAATCTTTGAGGATGGAATCACTTTTAGCTTATAACCTGTTAGGCGCAATCTCCAGCACAAATCTATTTCTTCCATGTGGTGGACAAAATCTTCATCAAGCACACCGCTTTTCTTAAGTGCATCAGCTCGTACAAACATAGCTGCACCACTGGTCCAAAAAACCTCAACTTCATCGTCGTATTGACCATTATCTTTTTCAATTGTGAAAAAAACTCTCCCTCTCAAGAAGGGAAAGCCGTACTTATCTATAAACCCGCCCGCAGCACCAGCATATTCAAAGTATCCTGTATCTAACATTGACAAGATTTTAGGTTGGAGGGCAGCTATACTGTCATCATTTTCGGCGGCTTTGACTAAAAAATCTAACCAGTCTGGTTCCACCTTCACATCATTATTTAAAAGAACAAAATATTTTCCGTTTGCTTTTTTAAAAGAAATATTATAGGCTCTACTATAACCACTGTTACTATTAGTTTGTATAATCTTAATCTGTTGATAATTTTGCTTCGTGTATGATATACTATCATCTGTAGAGTTATTGTCAACCAGAATAATTTCAAAATTAGGATATGAAGTCTTAACAAGCGATCGAAAACATTCTTCGAGAAATCTTCTCCCGTTATAGTTTAATACAATTACACTAACTAAAGGATGATTCTTGGTAATTTCTTCAGGGAAATTGTTTAACGTCATTTGTTAATGGCATAATCATTTAAGTGCATAACTTTTATATTTACTATGATTAGGTTGACTGAATTATCTCTTTTGACAGTAGTTGGCCTTTTCGATTTCATACTTTCTTTAAAATGGCTCGGCTTCATCAATGAGCATAATGGGAATATCATCCTTGATGTCGTATTTCAGGCGACACTTATGACATATCAACTTTTGCTTCTCCTTATCATACTCCAAGTCGCCTTTGCACTTTGGACAGGCTAAAATATCGAGCAGTTCTTTGTCCACCATAGCGCTTCTCCTTGGTTAGATACTTAATGAATTTATTTTGATACTATTCTTTGAAATAACCCATTTTCCCATATTTTGCAATTCTGGCTTCAATGAGTTGCTCGGGAGGTATCTTCTCTAATTCGTTTAGTTCTAATAGAATGCTTTCCTTTAAGATATTCGCAGCTTCATCATAGTTTTGATGAGCACCGCCAAGGGGTTCCTTAATTATTTTGTCAATAACCCCCAGTTCCAGAAGATCAGGAGCCGTGAGCTTCATCGCATCAGCAGCTTGCTCAGATTTGGTGCTGTCGCGCCATAGAATCGCCGCACACCCTTCTGGAGAGATGACTGAATACCAGGTATTTTCCATCATCAAAACCCGGTCTCCCACCCCTATGCCCAGAGCTCCGCCTGAAGCTCCCTCACCAATGATGACAATCACATTGGGGACAGGTAAATGTGACATTTCAAACAAGTTCCGGGCAATGGCCTCCGCCTGTCCTCTTTCTTCAGCTCCAATACCCGGAAAAGCGCCAGGTGTATCAATTAGGCTGATAATCGGACGACTAAATTTAGCCGCTAATTTCATGATTCGCAAGGCCTTGCGATAGCCTTCAGGATGTGGCATGCCAAAATTCCGGTGCAGCTTTTCTTTAGTTGTTCTTCCTTTTTGATGTCCAACCAGCATGACTTTCTTCCCATCGATGATAGCTAACCCACCCACAATTGCTGGATCATCTCCAAAATTCCTATCCCCGTGGAGTTCTAAGAAGCTGCTGGTCATGCGCTCTATGTAGTCTAAAGTATAGGGCCGTTGGGGATGACGAGCCAATTGCACTCTCTGCCAACGGGTCAGCTTAGAGTATATCTCTGCGCGCAGTTTGGTCGCTTTTTGTTCCAAACGTGCAATTTCCTCAGAGATTTCTACATTTTCATTCTCTGAGTATTCCTTCATTTCTTTTATACGCCTTTCAAGCTCTACGACCGGCTTCTCAAAATCTAAAATAAATCCATTCATAAGTAAGTTAAATCTTAAATAATGCTTTGAGAATTATCTCTAAATCTAAAAGAAGGGAATAATTCTTTAAATAATAAATATGATACTTTTCTTTATCCTCTTCGGTAAGGTCTCGATCACTATTGACCTGTACCAAACCCGTTATTCCGGGCTTTAGGTCCAGCTCCAAGTGAGGCGATGATTCTGGACTATTCTCTACCTCAGCAATTTCGCGGCCCACTAAGCTTAAATCACCCTTTAAAATAGACCAAAGATATGGAAGTCTTTTGATGAAGTTTGGACTGTCATCCGCAAATTCGTAAAGAGTAACGGTTCTGTTATGCCCGCCTTGGACTCTTAGTTTTTGCAATTTTGTAGATGTCAACAACCTTTTATACAAATAAATCGGCATGGTTAAGATTAATCCGTTGAAAGCAAAAAATAGATCGAAGAGTCTTTTAGCATATCTGTACCGGTTTTGATGGAGTTTATAATCGATTTCCAAAAGCGGCATATCATCTATTCGTTCAATAGAAGCTTTACCAATGATCACTTCGAGATTACTGGGAACTAACTTAAAATTTACTCTTTGATTTCTTGAACGCGAAATAATCCCTAAGATTTGATCATAAGAAAGGCGATGGGTAGAAAAGATAACTTCTTGAATTTTTTCTTCTTGAATAATGGAATCCAGACTATCCACCGAACCTAAAACTTTCACTCCGCTGTAAGTATGACCGGTATCTTTACCATTAACGCTGACAAGGCCGGTAATGTTGTACCCTACATCGATTTGTGAGTTCAGTCTTTCGAGCAATTTTTCTCTCGAGGCAAAATCGCCAACGATAACTGTATTTCTCGCCAGCAGAGTTTTACCTAATGTTCCCTTGAAGGGTATTACTCCAAGCCGGGGCAAGAACCTCACTAAGAGTCTCCATCCACTAACTGCAAGCAGACTGAACATACCGGCATAGAGGATCACGGCTCGGGAATAATGATACTGTTTAAAGAAATGTGTTAGGCTTACATTGAACAAAAAACCGATGGAAATTGCAAAAGCCGCTTTGGATGAAGAAAATTTGTACTTATAATGACAACCTAAAAGGTTTAGACTTGCCATCCAAATCATTAAATAAACGATATGAACTGGAATGAAAGAAGTTAAATGATCAAAATTACCGAAACGACAATATACCCCGAGGATCAAAGCCAGACCTAATAATATACAATCTGCTAAAGGAATAGATATAGACACTAATATTCTTCTTACAAACGATACTCCAGCCCTAATCCAGATGGCTCCTAACAGCAACCAATAAGGTATGAACAGATAGTTCTTCTTAAAATGCTTTCGGACAAACAGCCCCATGGCCTGATAAAAAACCTTGAGATTATCATTCTGAGTGCGTTTGGTACTTTCTCCCTTAAAATGAATTATTCTTGTACCTGCAAAATACCGAACCTTCCAACCTTTTTCTCGAATTCGGTAGCACCAATCGAGGTCCTCTCCATAAAGAAAAAAGGACTCATCCAAATAGCCAACTTCATCTAATATTTTTCGTTGAATCAACATAAATGAACCGGAAATGGCTTCAACTTCGTAGGAGCGGTCGGGGTCAAGGTAAGTTAAGTTGTATTTCCCAAGAAGTTTGTTATTAGGAAAAAGATGACTCAATCCGCTCAATTTGGTGAAAGCTACCCAAGGCGTAGGGTAACTTCTACGACAGGCCAATTGTAAAGTACCATCTGGATTTAGTATTTTGCATCCCAACATCCCGGTATCAGGGTGTTCTTTGAAAAAGTCAAGCATGCGTGAGAAAGTATCTTCTTGGACAATGGTATCGGGGTTTAAGAGAGCAATAAACTCACCTCGTGCCATCCGCAGCCCTTGGTTGGAAGCTGTTGCAAAACCAAGGTTCTCTGTATTTACTACCAGCTTAACTTCTGGAAATCGCTTGCGAATGAGTTCCGCGCTGCCATCGCGGGAAGCATTATCAACGACGATGATTTCAGATGTAATATTTTTGAGAGACTTTTTAACAGAAATTAATGACTGTTCCAAAAATTCCTTAACATTGTAATTTACAATAATGATGGAAAGATCGATTTGCCGTTGTCTGGTTTTTGTTCGGTCTTGCTTAATTCTGTTTGTTTGATTAACCAAGCTCATATTTTTATTTAAAGTCATATTCTACTTAATCTTACCAAAAAAACCTAACAATCTAAGCTTCCAAACCATCCAAGCAGCTTCATGCATGACTTTGCGAGACATCTTAGAGTTACCTTTCACGCGATCAACAAATATGATCGGAATTTCACAAATTCTAAAATTCTTTTTCCAAGCCTTGTAATTAACTTCAATTTGAAAGGAATAACCGTCGCTTGAAATGTTACGCAAGTCAAGATTTTCTAAAACCTCACGTTTAAAACATTTGAACCCACTGGTACAATCCCTTAGGGGTAGACCAGTGATGACTCTGGTATACCAATTTGCCCCCAAGCTTAACAACAGCCGTGAGAGGGGCCAATTTATAACATTCACGCCTGCGACATAACGTGAGCCAATCACAAGGTCGTAAGTTTTTGCCTTCTCCAAAAACTTGGGTATTTCATTTGGATCATGAGAGAGATCCGCATCCATTTCAAAAATATAATCAAAATTATTCTCAATAGCAAATCTAAATCCTTCAACATAGGCTGTTCCTAGACCCAACTTAGCCGATCTTTGAATCAAACTAATACGTGAATCTGAATTACAGATATTCTTAACAATTTTGCCCGTTTGGTCCGGTGAATTGTCATCAACGACTAAAATAAAAAGATTAGGGATATTTAAAGCGATAATCTTTGAAATGATAATTTCAATATTTTCGGCTTCATTGTAAGTTGGTATGATTACTAGGATTTTTTTCATTCGATAATATTAATAGAAGATTAACTCATAACTTGTGTCATTTTGAAGACGATTCTAACTGGCGTCTTAATGTTCTCAATCCTTCCTCGACTCCCTTCATCTCTATTCTAAATTCTCGTTTAGCTTTTTCAATATTAAAAGTCGAGTTTAGCGGGCGTGGGGCTTTCTGTTTTAAATCATCCGTCTTAATTGCATGAATAAGATTCGGGTCCAAATCAAAGACTTCCGCCAATTTTAGAGCGAAATGGTATCTATCAACACTTTCGGACCCGACTATATGATAAAGCCCAGTTTTTCTCAATTCGACAATTTTGCGAATAGCTTGAGCCAAATCATCAGCCAAAGTAGGTTGTCCAATCTGATCATCGACAATATTCACTGGCTCGCGTTTAGATAGTTTTTCAATCAGCCAGGTAGCAAAATTTAGTCGTATGTTTATTGCCGTACCATAAAGAATCATCGTTCGAACTATTGCATGATCAACCCCACTCGCGATAATTGCATTTTCGCCTGCCAATTTCGAGCGGCCATAATAGCCTAAAGGATTGGGTTTTGATTCTTCCGTATAGTCTCCCTCTACACCATCAAAAACATAATCAGTGGAAATATGAACAAGTAGGGCGCCAATTCTTCTACCTGAGTGGGCTAAGTTCTCGGCCCCGGTTACGTTCACTTTCCAGCAGTTTTCTTTATCTTCTTCACAACCATCAACGTCGGTGTAAGCAGCAGCATTTATGATAAAATTTGGCTTGAACGTGCGCATTAGTTCTTGCACCTCAGATCTCTTGGTTATGTCACACGGGAGATATTGAAAATCAGTTAAGGTTGCGGCTGACTTCTCTTTTTGATCGATCCCCAGAACTTCGTAATCCTCAATAAACGTTTTAACCAGCTTTTGGCCAAGCAATCCATTTGAGCCAGCAACTAAGACTTTGTTATCTTTTAATAGTTCTAAGTTTCCCATAAGACTTTGGTTAGTTTTTCTGAATTAACCGCTGAATTTCTTTTATGCCAGAGCTTCCAACGAATGTGCAGTTTATGCCGGCGACTTTATTGGCAAATTTTGTAGCTTGAATCACATCCTTGGTGGATAAATATTTTACCAAATACCCGGCAGCAAAGGCATCGCCGCAGCCAATCATATCAACAACAGAGTCTAGCTCTTCTGCTCTAAATCTCTTCATCTGGACTCGTCCATTAATATTAAAAAAACCATAGGAACCCTTTTCACCGAGCGTAATATGACAGATAGCCGGTTGTATTTTCAGAACCTCTTTGCCAAAATCAATAAGTATCTTATTTGGTAGAACCGTTGGATATCCTGCCAACGTGCTGGCTTCCATCTCGTTTACCTGGAGAATATCGGCTATTTTAATCCATTCTTTCCAATCTTTGGGACGCAGATAGTATCTTTTGCCCTCTTCACTTATCCCTAACGCATGAGAATGAAAATCCAGATAAATCGGTGTATCTGATTCTTGACGAAATCTTTTTACGGACGGTAAGTCAACATCGGCGCCAGTGATAAGGTTGATTTCAATGGCATCCGCGTCTTTTAAAATAGTTAGCTCTTCAAAACCCAGAGCCGGCATCGGTTCGGTGGTTATTTCCTCTCTTTCTTGAGGACTGGTATAAATTAGTGTGACTTGGGTATTTTTCCGCGGCAAGCGTTTCATCCCCTCCAACCGGACGTTTTTGTATACAGAGAGCTGCTCAACAACTTCATCATAAAAATCTTCTCCTACAAAACAGACTGGGAATATTTCGGCTGAAGCATCAAGCAGATTGGCCAGATATGAAACTGTAAAAAAGATGCCACCAATGCTTTCTGCCCACTCACCTTTCCAAGGCTTAATTTTATCCCGTATAAATGTGCCGACTACACCTATTTTCATCTGTTGTCACTTGTTAAGAATTAAGAATACGGATAAAAAATATAAAACAACAAGGACAGCCCGGCCAAAACCCATAATCCCGGGCTGACTTCCTGTCTCCTTCCGGCAACAACTTTAAAAATTGGATACAGCACGAACCCTGCCGTAATGCCGATGCCTATGTTATAGGTAAAACTCATCAATATGATCACGGCCAATGCCGGAAAAAGTTCAGTATAATCATCAAGGTCTATTTTCGTGATGGATGTCACCATTAGATAGCCCACCACGATAAGAGCAGGTCCGTAGGCTTGAGGCGGCACTTTGGTTAAGAAATCAGAAAAGAACAGAGCTAAAAAAAACAAACAAGCGACCACTACCGCCGTGAACCCAGTCCGACCACCTGCCTCGACCCCGGCAGCAGATTCAATATAAGCTCCTGCCGTGGTGGTTCCAACAAGAGCGGCAAATGTCGTAGATACCGCATCGGCCATCATCGGCTTTTCAATCTCTGGTAAATGGCCGCTTTCATCCAAATAGCCAGCCCTTGCGGAAACGCCTATTAGAGTCCCCATGGTATCGACAAAGTCCATGACAAAAACCGTGAGCACTACGGGAAAGAATCCCCAAGTAAACACACCCTTAATATCTAACTCGAATAAAATTGGATTGATACTCGGGGGTAAACTCAGCCAATCCTTAGGTGGTTCGGCAAGCTTGAGTAAAAATGATAAAAACGTTACGGCTAAGATTCCCAAAAAAATCGCACCCGGGACTTTTCGCAGCATTAAGATTGAAATTAAGAGAAATCCCAGGATGGAGACTAAGACAGAAAGACTCGTTACATCTCCAATTTTAACCGGCGCGTCGGGAATGCCAAGTACTACAATTCCTGTGTTGTTTAACCCAATAAACGTCAAAAATAATCCAATGCCCACCGCAAAGCTGTAGCGCAAGCCTTCAGGTATGGATTCAACCAACCATTTCCTCAAACGAAAGGCCGTTAGAAAAATAAATAGCACGCCACCAATGAAAACAGCCCCAAGTGCGGTCTGCCAATCATAACCTAAAAGCACTACAACGGTGTAGGCGACAAATGCATTTTCACCCATATAAGGCGCGATAG
Organism: bacterium; assembly: GCA_046758765.1. Taxonomy (GTDB): domain Bacteria; phylum Zhuqueibacterota; class Zhuqueibacteria; order Oceanimicrobiales; family Oceanimicrobiaceae; genus JBHIAW01. Next base: position 8,776 of record JBHIAW010000014.1, on the reverse strand, counting down.
CAAACGGACGTTTGGCATAGAGCCCCATAAGCAAAGTACCCAGGATGGCTGTAAGAACGGTCGCAACCATCGATGGGCCGACAGGAATGCCGGCCGCTTGCAATATTTTCGGATTGACCACAATAATATAAGACATGGTCATAAAAGTCGTGACACCCGCAATAATTTCTTTTCGAAAATTGGTCTGATATTTTTCGAACTCAAAATATTCTTTAATCTTAGTAGTCATTTCCACCTTTGCTTAGACAAAACTAGAACCAAACAGGTTTTAAAATCACAAATCACAAATAACCAAATTACAAATAAATATTTGATATTTGGCTAAAACCTCAGCTACGGTGAGGTAACCAGCCGTACTAGTTCACAGACTGTGTGAAAAGCCAGACTCGGCGGTGCTTGTCATTCCGTTAGGAATCTTCCCTCCAGAGCCACAGAAGCTGCAAGCTTGCAAATCAGTGCTATCACAAGGGAAGATGCCTAAGGCATGACAGTAAGGGCTGAATAGTTACCTATTTTTTAGATTTGGCAGCCATTCTGTTTGAATAATCTTAGCTTTTCTTTCAATTCTGGGTTTTCTAATCCCAAAATTTGTACCGCCAATACGGCTGCATTGGCTGCGCCAGCAGCTCCAATAGCAACAGTGGCCACGGGTACCCCTGAAGGCATTTGCACCATTGAGTACAGCGAATCCAAGCCATTCAGGCTAGAATTTGGCATGGGCACCCCTATCACAGGCAATATGGTATGAGCGGCAATGACGCCAGGTAAATGAGCGGCCATGCCAGCAATCGCTATGATCACTTTGTATCCATTTTTTTCAGCATTCTCAGCAAACCGAGCAGTTTCTTTCGGATTCCGATGAGCCGAAAGGATGAGCTCATCATATTGAATATCAAAATAATTGAAAATCTTTTTGCACTCGGCCACAGCACTCTTATCGGATTTGCTACCTATAACTATGGCCACCTGTGTTAGCTTATCCACCGTCATCTTTTCTTCCCAGCTCATTCAGTGTTTTCAGTTGTCTTTTCGGCTGTTTCAAATGAATGGGCCATAATATCTAACTGTCGAAGAAACGGTTCCTTATCGCCGCCGGGGAAAAAAACAGCGATATCTATCATAAAGATTCTTTGCGAGTCGACATCATAAAAGCTGTAATTGCGAAAAGGTCCTCCGATAACTTTTTCATCGTTCTCCCACAGCCCCTCTAACATAACCGCAGGCCTGCCTAAGAACTCAATTTCTTTTGAGTGCGTATACTCCTCATTTATTTTGTCATTCTGATAGAATTTTTTTGTCAACGTATTTCTCGTATTAATGGCCCAGCTTTCACTAATCACACTCGGATCTCCCTCATCGATCCAATGTACAAAAAGCCAGCGCTCCGAACCAGGCAAACTTCTCCTAAGCATAACAAATCGATTTTGAGGTCTTTCAATGTTGATGATATAATCATGTTGAATACGAACTGTCCAGCCGTATTTATTTAACAATTCTCTTTCGAGCTCAATTTGTTCAAGTTGCTTGAACATCTGTTCACCGGTTTCTTCTATGAGCTTCTCGTTAAAAAGATTGTATAAAAAGTCTTGGTTTTCAGACAACTTAACACGCAACTCTGGAAGCGTGTTACTTGCCAAAACTACTAATAATTGCTCATCCGCCCAGGCATCTTTTTTGGGAAAAACAAAGGCTGTGCCCGCTTCCACCCTTTGTCTCACTTCTGGAGACAACATACTTTCAATTCTTTGAGTCAATTCGCTTGGCGAGTTTAGGATTCCCACAATGATAAGATTTTTTCTAGTAGCAAAGTCGCCAAAATTGTCCGGTGATACCCAGTTAATTGCAAAGACTTTTTCGGGCTGAGGCGTATTGATGACTCTTTCAAACACATCTCTTAATGCAGACTCAAGGAATTCCCAATCCTGGGCATCCGCAATAACATAAAGTTCTGTTTCGCCTCCCACACTTGTTGGCTTTCCGAAACAGCCAGCTAATATTAGTAATATAAGCCAAAAACTAAAAACTTTAATAATTCTTACCATAATCATCATAGAACCCTACCTTTTTTGACAAAATAAAGAATTGAAGAGCCCAGGCCACTTGTCTTGTTTATGAATCGAGAACCTTCAATCATCGAAATTAAGGCAATGCTAACGCCGCGCAAAAGAAAAAAGGGCTGTAAGACTTTCCACTTGGGCTTTTGGGCTAAAATTAAGAACTCACTCAATAGGCAGTTGTAACAAGCATCTAACGGCATGTGTTGAAAGTCAACAACCTCCAGTTCGGCTGTTTCAATAAGACCCTTCAAACTTTTAGGTACAAAATGTTGAAGATGTCTCGGTGCATCCAAAGGTGCCCAATTATTAAGATAGAATCGTGCATCAAAACTCGATATATTTGGGACAGCGATCAAAAGCCACCCCTCATCTTTAAGCACTTGTTGCACTAATTTCAGAGTCTCCAAAGGTTGAAATAGGTGCTCCAAAACATGCCACATGGTTATTATATCATAATAGTTTTCCTTAATCTTAGTTTCATCTAAATTGTAAGTTGAAACTTTTAGGCCGTACTCTCTCTTAGCATATTCGGCTGCCGCTTTGTCTTTTTCAATTCCTTCTACTTCCCAGCCGTGCCTTTTCATCTCATGCAAAAATTCACCCGTACCACACCCAATATCCAATAGCCTGCCCGTTGATTTCAGATGTTCAATCTTGTGTCGTTTCCAACGAACGGCATATTTTCGAGCCCAAAGATACGTTCTATCCCACCAACTCAAAGCTGATTGCGTCGATACAAACGGTTGATAATCTCGATCTGAATAAAACTCTGAAATACACTCAGCGGTGGGTCTGGGATTTAAATAGATAAAGTTGCAAGTTGCACAGGATACTATCTTATAAATCTCTCCTTCTTTGATACTAAATCTATCTGGGGCTTTGATGCTCAGCCGAAATTCATCACTACCACACAGAGGACAATGGATTGTTTCAAATTTTGTTTTCAATTAATTCAATGTTCACAATTATGCCGTGGGTTCAGTCTTGCCCGTTTTAAGGAATTTCATCACGGTTGTCGTTGGAACTATCACTGCCTTTTTCATTCTTGACTTTTAAACTGTCTTCTAATCTGATCAAAGATTGCAGGCTCGCTAATTGTTGTTGAGCGTTTTTGTCTGTTGGATGTCTAGCCAGCCACTTTTGCAACGTTTCAACACCCTTATCATATTGCTCAGATCGTGTATAGTAATTCACTAACCAACCATATATCTGAGAGAACTCGGGCGATTCTTCAAGTACGGAAGCCGCTAAAGATTCCGCCTTTGCACCTTTTCTTAAATATTGACTATAATATTCGGCTATATATAGCTTGTCCATAGGCCCTAGTGTTTCAGCCTTCACAATGCGATCTAAGCGTTTTTCTAGCTCGTCAGGCCGCCCAACATCGTAATACATGCGTCCAAAGTTCAACGAGAGTTGATAATTCCTTAATGGCACTACCTCCTCCGGCATTACTTCGTTCATCTTATCTAAGGCCGCTATCACTTTTTCTTTTGCGGTGGCGTCAGTCTTACTCTTAATTTGATAATAGTTCGACAGTCTCAAAAAAGCAGAGCGGTAATTTTGCAACAATCCAACGATATTGTTGTTCAAATAAACATCCGGATTGTTTAAATTTCGGTACTGGAACTTTTCAAATAAATTGGTCCACAAATTTTGGGGAGAGATGAAATCTCTCTCCCCTCCATAAGGCATAACTTTAAAAGCTAATCCATCCATGCGCAGGTAGTTTTTTAGACCCTTTACGCCACGCCGGTTGTCCAATCCTAACATGTTCGCTGGGGATACCGTGACAGCAAAATACACAGGCTTTTCAAACTTGTTGGCTGCCAAGATATGCACTATCATGCGGTCTTGGACGCGAATGATTGGGTACCCCTGAATGCTTTCGGTGTTCCTTAGCTCAAAAACAATTTCAGGACTTTCAGGGACATCGTCAATTGAAATTGCAGCATTATCTTCCTCTTTCCCAAGATACTCTAACACCACTTCCCTCGGGACCTTAATTTTTATTTTTCTTGGTTCGGGCCATGGGATTGCTGCAAGCTGGTCAATATGCTCATCGGTAAAGTTTATAGGTACTTTGGGTTCTTCGTCCCGAAGCTGTTTGATATACCAGTGAGTATTCAGCAAACTCAAATTGACCACCCGGACATCCTTTCGAAGGCCGTAAACATATTGTAAGAACCAAAGGGGGAAGGTGTCGTTATCCCCGTTGGTAAATATAATGGCATTGGGTTCGCAGGTTTGCAGAATATTGTAGGAGTAATCAAAAGCTACATAATTGCCGGTGCGGTCATGCGTATGGTAATTGACAGACAATAAATTAAAAGGCACAGCTAAGATTAGTAAAAGAATTGTCAATACAATCCCGACTTTTCTTAACACGGCGCTACGTTTAATACTATTAAATACCAACTCCAACACCGCGCTCGCGCCTATGCCGATCCATAAAGCAAACGCAAAAAATGAACCCACGTACGCATAGTCTCGTTCCCTCGGTTGCGGGTCTTCCTGATTAAGGTAAATGGTCAGTATCAATCCTGTCATGATAAACAAGGTTAATATGGAAAGAGCTTTTTTCCAGTCTCGACTAAAATGATAAAACATTCCAATCATTCCTAGCAAAAACGGCAGCCCCATGAGACCTCGTAATGAGATTATTTCCACAATATAATTATCGGGTCCCAGAGTATTGCCTTTTCCAATGAACTGCCAGCCAAAATAACGAATGTACATTTTCCTAATTTGATACTCCCATAAAGGGGCTCTCCTTACAGTTAGAGGAATGTCACCGTACTGCTCGCGATTTACGTAGCTGACGAATCTTTTTGGCACGTCTGGGTTGTTCTCATCTATCGCGGGATCCAAGCCGGAACGAATGTAAATGGCCGTGTAAGTTGAATAGCCAATCATGACTAGCATAGTACCCATCAAAGCTAATCCCAGCACCCGCTTACGATTTTGAATGGCATAAACAGTTAAGATTAGAATCCCAAAGACTAGAGCACCAAAAATTGCAAAAGAAAATTTATTCATCACCCATGGGATGCCTTTCACCATGCCAGGATAAATTGCACCAAAAGCAGCCAACGAACCAATACCGAACAGAGTAAAACTTTTCAGGTTCAATTCAGCTCTCTTGAAATAGATTATTAGAAAAACCGTAGGTAGGGCCAGCACATTCAAAAGATGAACTCCAATCGCTAATCCGATCAAATAGGCAATCAAAAGAAGAATCTTATCACTTACTGGATTCTCAGCCTTTTCCAACCATACTAAAATCAGCCAAACCACTATGGCCGTAAAAAACATGGAAACCGCATACACCTCTGCTTCAACCGCATTGAACCAAAATGAATCAGAAAAGGCAAATCCTAAAGCTCCTATGATTCCACTTGTGTAAATAACTATTTTGTGCTCAACTGTCTCTGGAATGCCACGCCATTCTCTCATCAAACGAACAATGATTAAATAGGTTAACATGACTGTGAAAGCACTGACCAACACAGAAATTATATTGACTCTTAGACCAATGTCTTCAAAAAATGGGAGCATGGTAAATACTCTACCCACTAAAATATAAAGTGGTGCGCCAGGTGGATGGGGCACACCTAAGATGTATGAGCATGTAATAAATTCGCCACAATCCCAATATGAGGTGGTTGGGGCCACCGTGCTTCCATAAACAGCTAAGGCAATAGCAAAAACAATTAAGGCGATTACTTTGTTGAGTTTTCGATGATCCATATCTAAAATGTCTCCTATGCGTTAGAATGAATTAAAAGCTGGCCTTCTTTTGTCTCTATAGATCGAGTGTTTTTAAAAAGCTACTTAAACTTGATCAACCTAAATTAACTTCAAAAAATCATAAGAAGGTCAGCCTTTTTCAGAATCTCAATTCTGTTCTTTTTTTCGTTTCGAGGAGAAAGTCTTTGATTTTTCTTTCTTTTTTTCTTGCGTTTCGGTCTTTGCTTTTTCTTCGCTGGGTTTAGCCGCAGCAGCTTTCTGATCCTTCTCCACTTCATCCACGTAATTCATCTTTGATTCGCGAATGAGTCTTTCCAACAATTTTTTTTCGTTGTCGGACAAATTATCCGCGGTTTTAGCTTTGATCATATCTAACATATCGATGGACATTCTGGCCTGCTCTAAATTCCGCTCTATTTTATCAGTCAATGGATTCTTGATTTTTCCTAAGTGCTGCATGACGGCTGAATGAAACGTAAGTACTAACTGCATAAATAGCACTTCGTTCTTCTGTTCTGGTGATAAATTATCTACCATTTTCCTTTCCTTTGGCACCTCCTAAGTTTTTATCAAAAATGACCTTATAGTATTAGTAATGAAATCTTTGTTTTTTTGCAAAGAAATTTTATGTGTCCCGAAATAATAAATACGGTCATTGTTTCATTACCCTATCTGTGCCAAATCAAATTTGTCGCGATAAGTCTTAAAGAAATGGGCCCGAACCGGCAAATTTTCAATTTCCAAAATTTGTCTATCTTTCTCAGCTAGTTGGAAAGCTTCTTTTCTCGCCTTCAACAAGAGTTCCGTATCCGTTACAATATCTGCGATTCGCAATTCAGGCAATCCGTGCTGCTTTGTGCCAAAAAACTCACCCGGGCCCCGCAGTTGTAAATCTATTTCGGCAATTTTAAAACCATCGTGGGTTTTTGTTAACGCGCTCAATCTCTTTCTCGCATCTGCCGACACCGGGGCTTTAGCTATTAATATACAATATGATTGCTTGCCCCCTCTGCCTACTCGCCCTCTGAGTTGATGAAGCTGAGGCAAGCCAAATCGTTCGGCATTTTCAATGATCATGATAGTCGCCTGGGGGACGTCCACGCCCACTTCAATCACCGTGGTACTCACCAATATTTGAATTTCACCGGATTTAAAAGCGGTCATCACGGCTTCTTTCTCCTCACTCTTCATGCGTCCATGCAGCAATCCTACGTTTAATTTGGCGAATATCCCTGTTTTCATCATTTCATAACTCTCAATGGCGGCTTTAAGATCCATTTTCTCGGATTCTTCAACCAGTGGAAAAACAATGTAAGCCTGTTCACCTTGTTCAACTTTACTTTTAACAAATCTATAAATCTCTGAACGTTTATTATCGCTTCGCCAAATTGTTTTCACAGGCTTCCTACCCGGAGGCAGTTCATCTATGATCGAAACATCCAAATCTCCATAAAGCGTCATGGACAAGGTTCTTGGAATGGGCGTGGCGGTCATCACCAAAACATCTGGAGTCAACCCTTTGGCCATCAGTGCCGCTCGCTGTAAGACTCCAAACCGATGCTGCTCATCTACAATCACTAAGCCTAAGCACTCAAATTCAACGCCCTCTTGAATGAGGGCATGGGTTCCAACCACAATATCAGCTTTTCCATCCATAATTTGTTCGAGATATTCATTGCGTGTACGCTTCTTTTGTGCACCAACCAACAGCACCACATTGACGCCTAACTCCTCTAAGAGTTTGTGGATGGTCAAATAGTGCTGCTCCGCCAATATTTCGGTCGGGGCCATGAGTGCAGCCTGATAGCCATTCTCCACCGCCATTAACATGGCGATCAAAGCTACGATAGTCTTACCCGATCCTACATCACCTTGCATTAGCCGATTCATAGGTGATTCTTTTTTCATATCATCTCGGATTTCACGAATTACCTTTTTCTGAGCATCCGTTAATTCAAATTGTAGTTTTTCAATTAAATTGCGGGTCCTATCCCCTACTTTTAAGAATTCAATGCCTTTGCGTTTAATCTCCAGATTTCGTTTTCGATATGCCAGCATCAACTCAAGATAGAACAGTTCGTCAAACTTTAATCTTCTGCGGGCGGCTAAAAGGGCATTTTTTTCTGCGGGGAAATGCACATTTTGAATGGCCTCTCTAAGACCCGTCAAATTGTGTCTCTTTAAGATATTGTGCGGCAGGGTTTCTTGTAGAGCCTGAGAGTAGTTTTTCAAGGCGCCCTTAAGTATCTTTCTAAAGCCCCGACTGTCCAATCCAACCTTGCTTAACGCTTCGGTCGATGGATATAAAGGGATAATTCTTCCGGTATGTACAAAGTCACTCTCGCCTTCGCCGCTCAGTATATCAAATTCTGGGTGCACCATTTGATAGTCACCAAAATATCCCACTTTGCCGCTGAAAGCTATGGTATCGCCTTTTTCAAAGAGCTTGTTCCAGTATTCGAGCCTATTGAACCACACACAATTCAAAAATCCTGTGCCGTCATAGATAACCAAAATAAATCGACTGCGCCGCCCCTTTTTTATGCCGTAAAATTGCACTTTGCCCACTACTGTGGTGGTCATGCCGTTTGCTAAGTCTTTGATTTTGGTAATGCGGCTGCGATCGAGATAGCGGCGAGGAAAATAGTAAAGAAGATCAAGTATTGTTTCCACCCCTACTTCATTCAGTCGCTTGGCTCGCTTTTCTCCAATACCCTTTAAATATTGTACCGAAGTACTTACACTATTTGGGCTAGATTCCGTCACTTCTATTTATTATTTCATTTGATATACAATAACTTGATTAATAGGAATGTTGAATTGACAATTGTCAATTGAATGGGCTATTTGTTATAACGAACCAAATACTCCACTACTGCTTCATCGCTTTTTGGAATCTTCACTAAAAATTCAATCGTTTGTGCATCTTTTTTAGTATATTCATGCGTGGTACGTAGAATTTCCCAGTC
>JBHIAW010000013.1:0-28591 GCA_046758765.1 bacterium | reverse complement strand
GCGGCCTTGGTCGCCAGAGGTTGGGGGAAATGCTGCATCGTTGGCTGTGGCGATTTAACCATTGACATGGAAAATAGAACAGCTACATTTAGAGATAAAATGTTGAAGCAAGGAGACTGGGTTACCCTGAACGGTTCCAAAGGTCTTGTTTATGAAGGGCAACTACCATTGGTTACTATTGACCCGGAGAGAAATGAATATTACCAACAATTATTGACTTGGGCCGATGAAATCCGAAGATTGCGGGTTCGAACTAATGCAGATACCCCGTCTGATTCGGCGATGGCGATCAAATTTGGTGCTGAGGGCATTGGCCTTTGCCGTACTGAGCACATGTTTTTTGGTGATCGCATTTGGGCCATGCGCGAGATGATTATGGCTGAAAATTTAGAGGGCAGAAAACAAGCATTGATAAAACTGCTTCCCATGCAAAGACAGGATTTTTACGAAATTTTCAAAGTCATGCAAGACCGACCCGTGACCATTAGGCTCTTAGACCCACCGTTGCACGAGTTTGTTCCTAATGAGCCGGACACACAAAAGGAGATGGCCGAGCGCTTAGGCATTTCTGTAGAAGCTGTTCAACAAAAGGTCGAATCATTGCATGAGTTTAATCCGATGTTAGGACACCGCGGCTGCCGACTTGGGGTTACTTATCCCGAGATTACAGAAATGCAGGCGCGGGCGATCATCGAGGCTGCGGCCCAGTGCTGTGCCGAAGGCATCAAAGTCATGCCAGAAATTATGATTCCTTTAACCGGCATCAAAGCTGAATTCGATAGCCAAAAGGAAATCGTCGACAAAGTAGCGTTCGAGGTGATGAAGGAAAAAGGCGTGAAGGTTAATTATTTGGTTGGCACCATGATTGAGATTCCACGAGCAACCTTGGTGGCGGATAAAATAGCAGAAAAAGCTCAGTTCTTCTCCTATGGAACGAACGATTTAACCCAGATGACCTTTGGTTATTCTCGTGATGATGCTGGGAAATTTCTGCATGAATATGTGGAAAAAGGCATACTTCCCTTTGATCCGTTCCAGTCAATTGATCAGGAGGGCGTGGGCCAACTTATTGCCTTAGGGGTGAAGAAAGGACGGAAAACGCGTCCGGACCTCAAAATCGGAATATGTGGTGAGCATGGCGGAGAGCCAGAATCGGTCAAATTTTGCCACCGTGTTGGCATGGATTACGTAAGTTGTTCACCTTTCCGCATTCCTATTGCAAGATTGGCGGCAGCACAGGTGGTAATTGAAGAGTCCTCGTAGCCAGATTCGAGATAGTTTGCCGAACATTTTCTTCAAAAGAATTGTGCTCAACCTAATCGCCCACCATTTTAGTGGGCGATTTTTTTGCTTCAACAAGCATTAGAATGTTGAAAAGAATTTGATTAGTCTAATTACTCACGAAGAAGCTACTGCAACAATTCAGGTATATCCATAACGATAGGCAAAACGATTATGGGCAAAACTATTTCAATAAACTATCCATGACGTTGATGATTTAATCAATTTTTAGCAACTTTATCTACCAAGCTTTTTGTTCATTTCTTTTTTTGAATTTAATTGTTTTGCCCTAAATAGTTTTGCCTTTCCGATTGAACCTGAATAGTTACAAGCTACTTAAAAAATGTGTGGAGTTAAAAGATAAAAATTCTTATTTTAGAACATGAAAGTCTTTTGTGATTTCGACGGAACCGTGGCCAAAAACGACGTGGGTAATCTGCTTTTTCGTACCTTTGCCGATGGCAGATGTTTTGACATTGTCAATTTATGGAAAAAAGGAGTTATTTCTTCCAAAGAATGTTTAACGGAAGAATGCCGCATAGCAAGGGTTACAAGGGAAGAGTTGGAGCACTTTGCAGATGCTCAACAGGTAGACCCCTATTTTAAGGAGTTTGTTGTTTACTGTCAGAAAAATCGTATTCAAGTAGAAATACTCAGCGACGGTCTGGATTTTTACATTGAAAGAATTTTGAAGAATCATGGGCTGGTGCCCATGGTCAACTTTCGCTCAAACCATTTGGTCTTTGTAAATAGGAATCAAATTAGACCAGAGTTTCCTTATTATGAAAAGGGGTGTGGGAAGTGTGGTAATTGTAAAGGCTATCATATTAGAGAAGCGCGCACTCAAGGAAAGCACGTGATTTATGTGGGTGATGGATTGTCTGACCGTTGCGGTGCAAAGGAAGCGGACCTGGTATTTGCAAAGCGCGATCTTTTAAAATTCTGCCAACAGAACCAAATTCCCCATTTTGAATTTAAAGATTTTGGGGAGGTTTTTAATCAGCTTAAGAAAATATTATAGAAGAAAAGTAGTGAACATTTGGCAAACCTAGTTGGTACTAAGTCATTAGGTCATTAAGTCATTGGGTCATTATTTTCGGAGGGGTAAATTATGAAATTAGAGGAACTGCAAGTTTATCAGCTTGCCATGGATATTGCCGAAAGAATATAATCGAAAATTAATTAATGATGATGAATTTCATACATTTTTGAAAGATTTCGACACAATTGCAATTAAATTAAACAATTACATCAATTCTATTGGAAAACAAAAATGACAAAGAATGACTTAATGACAGCAAAGCATAGTGACCATAAATGTCGGCGAAGCCAAATGACTTTAACAACTACGAATGACAGCGTAATGTAATGACTTAATGACTAATGACTCGTAGAAAATCCATGGTTTGACCGTTATAATCTTTTTACTAATAGTGATCAAATATTTTCAAGATGGTCTACATTCCCAGAATTGACAAAGGCTACCGCAACTTAAGACGTTACCGTCAAATTGTTGGCATTTTAATCAAGTATGGCTTTGCGGAAATTGTCGACCGGATGAATTTGAAGGTTTATCTTCAAATCGGCAAGCGATTTCTTAAAAAGGAAGTTTCTACGGCAAAGCGTCTTTCAGCAGCAGAGCGCATTCGCCTGGCCTTAGAAGAATTAGGCCCAACTTTTATTAAACTTGGACAGGTGCTGAGTACACGTTCCTTTCTGATTCCAGCCGAGCTGGTAAATGAGTTGACCAAATTGCAGGACGAAGTGAAGCCTCTACCTTTTGAAAAAGTCAAAGATTATATCGAAGCGCAATTGGGCGAGTCCATTGAGGCGAAATTTGCTGATTTTCAAGAGACAGCAGTGGCCTCGGCCTCGATCGCTCAGGCTCACAGGGCACAAACCAAAGATGGTCAAGAGATTGTAGTCAAAATTCAGCGACCAGACGTGGCCCGAATCATTGCAACCGATTTGGATATTCTCTCTGATTTAGCCAAGCTCATGGATAAATACATTCCCGAAGTTCGTCAGTTTGATCCTCAGGGATTAGTGCGAGAGCTCTCGCAGACCATGAAACGTGAATTGGACTTTATCAATGAGGGTCGAAATATTGAACTCTTCGCAAAAAATTTCCGGGATTTTGAAAATGTGTATGTGCCCAAAGTTTACTGGGAATACAGCAGAGATAAAATCTTAGCCACAGAATTTATTGACGGAATTAAGATCTCTGAAATTGCTGAACTTAAAGACGCAGGCTGCGATTTGAAGTTTATTGCTCAAGTTGGAGGAAAGTTTATCCTTAAGCAGATTTTCGAAGATGGGTTCTTTCATGGGGATCCACACCCGGGAAATCTCTTCATCAAAGATCAAAATATCATAGTACCAGTTGATTTTGGAATGATGGGGCGTTTGGACAATACTTTGATGGAAGAAATCTCTGATTTGCTTATTGGAACTATTCAAAAGGATGCTGAGCTAATCATACGAGTGCTCATTAATCTCGGGTCTTTAGAGGACCATCGGGATGTTCGCGCACTGCGTACCGATATCACAGGATTTATTGATCGCTACTACGGTGTTCCATTGAAAAGAATTAACATGCAGGCGATCATATCCGATGTTTTTGACGTAGTCACCAAACACCAACTGCGAACGCCTTCAAACCTAATGCTTCTTATGAAGGCAATGGGAACCTACGAAGACTTAGCAACAAAACTTGACCCTGATTTTGAGATTATTTCTCTGGCTAAGCCTTACGTAAGAAAACTTATGTTGCGGCGTCTGGATGTGAACAAAATGGCCTACGAAGGCATTAAGACCTTGCGCGATCTTTATGACTTTCTTAGAGTCCTACCCAGAGAATTAGAATTATTACTCAGACGCTTAAAACGCGGTCAATTTGCTATTGATTTACAAGATCGTGGCTTGCAAAATCTCATGTTAGAGATAGATCGCTCATCAAATCGCATTGCTTTTAGTCTTATTATTGCGGCATTAATCATCGGCTCATCGCTAATTCTGAATCAACAAGTAGGACCCTTTTTCTTAGGCTACCCGCTATTTGGCATCCTTGGTTATTTATTTGCGGGAATTCTGGGTATTTGGCTGGTGATTGCGATTCTGCGCTCGGGACGATTGTGAGGATATAAGGGCATAAGGTATAAGGAAATTAGGGATATAAGTAGGAGTAATAGTGTTAAAGTATTAAGTGCTACAAGTAATATTTCAGAGGGTTACGGGAGATTTCATTACCAAGAAGGTATTCAGTTTTACCGAATCTCACGAGCTTCTCTTTTTGAACTAAAAGATCATTTAATAAGCTGTTATGATTTTGATTATATTCATGAAGATTTATTCAATGAGGGAAGAGAACTGATTGAAGAAGCCAAAAAGACACTTAATGGCTATATTAATCATGTGAAAAAACAAATTAAACAATAGTATTAGGGAAATAAGGAGATAAGGTATGGTGATTGAATTTTTGTTTTCCCTTATGCCCTTATACCTTATACCGTAAAGAGATGATCGACATAGATAAGAATTTAATATTAAGAAAAATCTCAAAAATATCCGACGATAAAGGTGTGGAGGTTTACGCCGTCGGCGGCTTTGTTCGCGATGAGCTCCTGGGCAAAGATGGCAAAGACATTGATTTTGTAGTGATTGGTAATGGACCAGAATTTGCCAAACTGGTTGCCAAAGAACTCGGCACCCGAAAAACGATTGTTTATGAAAAATTCGGCACAGCCCTGGTAGAATACCGGGACTATAAACTTGAGTTTGTCGGAGCTCGCAAGGAAAGTTACCGCGGTGATTCACGCAAACCAGAAGTCGTTCCCGCTGACTTGCCCACTGATTTGGCCCGCAGGGATTTTACCATCAACGCCTTGGCCATAGTATTAAACAAAGATAATTTCGGCCAAATTCTCGATCCCTTTGACGGACAGAAAGATCTGAAGAACAAAATCATCCGCACCCCTTTAGACCCTGTGGCTACCTTTAAAGATGATCCGCTCAGAATCATGCGAGCGATTCGATTTGCTGCCCAACTAGGTTTTGAAATTGAACCAAATACCAAAGCTGGAATGAAGCAGATGGCCGAACGGCTGAGAATACTCTCTCAGGAACGCATCACCGATGAATTCATAAAAATTCTGGCAGCCCCAAAGCCCTCCCTTGGCTTTCTTTTGATGGATGAATCGAGCCTGCTAACCATTATATTTCCGGAGTTGGTGAAGCTTAAAGGCGTGGAACAGGTGGATGGGCATCATCATAAAGATGTATTTTATCATACGCTGAGAGTTGTGGACAACACGGCGGCCGTTACAGATAATTTGAATCTACTATTTACCGCCTTGGTACACGACATCGCCAAGCCCCAAACTAAGGAATTCAAACAGGGCAAAGGGTGGACCTTTCATAACCACGAAGAACTGGGCGCCCGCATGCTGCCAGCCATTGGTCGCCGGCTACGCCTTCCAAACGAGATGATAAAATACGCACAAAAGTTAACTCGTTTGCACTTGCGACCTATTGCGTTAACTGAGGAAGATGTGTCCGACTCCGCCTATCGAAGACTATTAGTTCAAGCAGGCGAACATTTGGAAGATTTGCTGACTCTCTGCCGGGCTGACATCACCTCCCACAACCCGAAGCGGGTTAAACAGCATTTGAAGAATTTCGATTTTGTGGTAAAACGCTTGCGGGAAGTAAAGGAAAAGGACCGGATGCGTGCCTTTCAGTCGCCGGTTCGAGGGGATGAGATTATGGAGGTCTGTGGCTTAAAGCCAGGCCCCAAAGTCGGCAAACTGAAGAAGATGATTGAAGAGGCCATTTTGGAGGGGGAGATTCCTAATGAGCATGATGCCGCGCTAGAATATTTGTTGAAAATTAAGGATGAGGTTCTGATAGGAAATGTTGGAAATGGAAAAGAAAGATTTGATTAAGGCCCTATCCCAACTGAAACATGCTATCGATAAATGAAAACGCTTAGTGTAGAAGACTTTTCAATAGAAATTGAATCGACTCTATCAAATCATTACCTAATCTTTGTGCATCAATGAATAGAGACACTTTTGAATTGTGAATTGTATGAAAGATTTTACAACAGCGAAGTCCGAAACTTTTTCAATCAATTTACGTTTTTAACAAACGGCTAATCAATTCTAACATTAAGGAGAGGAGGAAATCATGAATTCAGATTCCATGGTAGAGCAGGGAGAGGTAGGTCAAAAACTCAGTGCATTTCAAAGAGTAACCGGTGTATTTACTTCCCCGGGTAAAACATTTGTAAGTATGGCTCAGAACCCTTCCTGGATTGTACCTGTAGTAATTATAGCAGTAGTTAATTTAATATTTATATTTACCGTACGGGACATTCTTACTGAAGAAACCCTCATCCAGCAGGAAGAAAAAATGAACGAACGCGGCATGGAAAGCGAGCAAATTGACCAGGCTCTAGCAGCAACTGAAAAGTTTATGAAATACGGCGCTCCTGCTATGGGTGTTGTGTTTCCCTTAGTCCTTTTACTGGTCATCGCCGGAGTTTTTCTTTTTGTAGGGAATGTAATATTAGGAGGTTCAGCCACTTTTAAAGATGTGTTTTCGGTTACAGCCCATTCCTGGCTAGTATTGAGTTTGAGCGCCTTGATTGTCTTACCCATTATTTTGTCAAAAGAAACCATGCAAGTAACCTTTTCTTTAGCCGCTCTGATGTCCGAAGAATCGAGAGAGACTTTTTTATATCAGCTTCTTGCGAAAATTGACCTATTCTGGGTTTGGTGGCTTTCGGTGCAATCCATTGGATTAGCTACCATTTATAAAATGAAAACTCAAAAAATGGCAACGGTAGTTGTGATTTTATACAGTATATATGCCATTGTAGCCTCAGCTATTACTGCTGCGTTTTCGTAATCATAAATTAATCGGGAGTATGCTATGAGTAAGATGTTTAAATTAACCGTTGGTTTGGTGTTTCTTATCGTTTCTTCGATTAGCGCTACCTACGCTCAAAACGGGCAAGCGCTTTCCCTTGAGGAATGTATTAACCTGGCCATGAAAAATAATTCGGAGTTAAGAACCGCGGTGTATGAGGTGGATCGCGCAGGTGCAGGGGTAAAAGGTTCCTATTCTGGGGTGCTCCCTCGAATAACCACTTCCTTTCAGACAGGTAGATTTATTCAGGGAGATAGGACCCTGTTAATGGACGTGCCGGTTGGTTTTGATTCAACCACGAATACAGCCATATTCGAACAGACAGAAATCAATCAACCTGGGGCCGCCAGAAATTCTCACTTTGCACGAATCACCTATAGTCAAACTTTGTACGATTTTGGCCGCAGTTGGAATGCCATAAAACAGGCAAACGCTTCATATAATGCTTGGAGCGATAATTTAACCTCAGTTCGACACTCTGTGTATTCAATAGTCAAGCAGCGTTATTTTGAACTTTTGAAAGCAGAAAAATTGGAACAGGAGTACATCGAAGCGGTTGAAAGAAGTAAAGAACAGTTGAAGCGAACCCAGAGCATGTACGAAATTGGTTCCGTGGCTCAAATAGATGTCTACAAAGCCGAAGTTGTTTTAGCCACCGATGAGATCAATCTGATTAATCAAAGGAATATTGTTGAAATAGCTCGTGGAAACTTAAATGTTGCCATGGGCAGAGACCCGGAAACGCCTATTCAAATAATTGAGGTGGAAACCGATGTTAAGCCCGTCAGACATTCCTTAGATGAGGCCATTTCTATTGCAGAGCAAAATAATCCAGATTTAAGAAGGTTCAAAAACGAGATGAATAGTTCCGAATATGGGATGAAGATTGCTAAAGCCGCTTATTGGCCTAGCATTGGTTTTAGCGTTTCTTATTCAAGGAATAATACAGCCTTAAATAAAGTGTACGGCGAGCTCGGTAAGAATTTTAGTGTCACAGTTGGAGCGCAGTTAGATTTCAGTATTTTTAACGGAATGGCAGACAGAGCAGAAGTGGATCGACAAAGCGCCAATTACTCAATCGCAAAAGAGAATTGGTTAAATCGAAAGCGCAACATTCGTTTGGAAGTGAAACAAGCTTATCTTAATCTAAAAGCCTGGCAAGAAATATCGAAAATTAACGAAAGAAGTTTACGGGCCGCTGAAGAAGATTTTCGTTTGGCGCAGGAACGCTACCGCGTTGGCGCTGGGACCCTCTTGGAAGTTACCGACGCGCAGGTCGCTTTAACGCGGGCACGAGTGACTTTGGTAAGCGCAAAATACAACGCCATGATCGCGCAGGCGCAGTTAGAGGTGGCTATGGGAATGGTTGAGAACGAGCAATTCTGAGTCGTTTGATTTGTGAGGTTTATCTTCAAGATATTTGATTGTGGACAGCAAGGGAGTCCGTCGTCCTTTGTCAGTGGTCCGCTGTACATTAAACATAGGAGAGTAGGGGAATGGCAAGAACGAATTTTGAGAATTTGGAAGTATATCAATTGGCAGAGCGTTTGGCGGATGAAATATGGAATATTGTGATTGGCTGGGGTCAGTTTGCGAAATATACGGTTGGTAAACAGATGGTACGAGCGGCTGATAGTATTGGTGCAAATATTGCCGAAGGTACGGGGCGTGGAAGCTTTAAAGATAATAGGCGCTTCGTTCGTATGGCAAGAGGGTCTTTAAATGAAACAAAACATTGGCTTCGACGCTCTTATAGAAGAGGTTTATTAACTCAAGAACAAACCAATGCTATTAAACCGTTGACAGATGAACTTGCTCCACGTCTAAATGCTTATTTGAAATCTATTGGCAAAGTCCCAAAGGAACAAACCACCACTGACATGGACAACGGACAAAGGACAACTGACGAATGACTATGATGAGCTTCAAAATCATAAATATCCAAGATTTCTAAATTATTACCGTAGAAGGGGAATCACGATGTCAAAAAAAACAAAAATCTTAATCTTCTCTGGTGCCGTTTTGGTGATAGCCGCATTTATTGTGATCAATTTGACCAAAGCCCGCGGTAAAACCATTGAAGTACAAACCACAAAGGTCAAAAGAGGCGATATCACGCAATTAGTTTCTGGTTCTGGAAAAATTCAACCAGAAAAGGAGGTGAAGATATCTGCGTATGTAAGTGCCGAAATAAAAAGATTGCATGTAAAGGAAGGAGATAAAGTTAAAGAAGGCCAATTATTGGTAGAACTGGATAGAGCACGCTACGAGGCTACGCTGGAAAGAGGAAAATCTGATTTGAAGTCCGCTAAAGCGAATCTAAAAAAGGCTAAAAGTGAGCTTAAGCGAGCACGAGATTTGTTTTCAAGAGCATTACTGTCACAGGCTGAGCTGGAAGCCATCGAGGCCAATTATGAACTGGCGGAAAGCCAAGTCGAACAGGCAGAAGCCAACCTGAAGCAAATTAGGGATGATTTGTCTAAGACCCGGCTCACATCTCCAATGGACGGCACGGTCGCTAAGTTGAACAAGGAAGAAGGGGAGATTGCACTAGGCTCCCAGTTTCAAGCCGATGTCATCATGATAGTAGCCGATTTGTCGCGAATGGAGATGGTCGCCGAGATTGATGAAAATGATATAGTTTTGGTTTCCTTAGAGGACAGTGCCGAGATCGAAGTGGACGCTTTACCTGATGAAGTATTTCAGGGAATCGTCAGCGAAATTGCCCACACAGCTACAACAAGAGGACGAGGCACTCAGGAAGAAGTTACAAACTTTGATGTCACCATTTCAATAATCGGTAATGTGGAGCAATTACGACCCGGTATGTCAGCTACCGTGGATATTGAAACCGAAACCCATGAGAATGTTCTGTACGTGCCCATCCAAGCTATTACAATGAGAGAGCCGAAGGATACGACACAGGTTGCAGGTAGATTTAGCAAGAAAACCTGGCGGCGTAAAAAAGGAGCCACACGAGATGAAAACGTAGAGATGTGGGATAGACATTCCAATGGCAGTAACAATCAAAAGGCCAAAAAGCGTGACGAAGATAAAATGGTTCAGGTGGTTTTTGTTGTCGAGGACGGTAAAGCTAAGATGGTTCCGGTGGATACTGGGATTACCAGTGAAAAAGATGTGGAAGTCATGAGTGAAATCCAGGAAGGTCAGGAAATCATCACCGGTAGTTTTCGAGCCTTAACTAAATTACTGAAGGATGGCAGTAAGATTAAAATAAATAACAAAGTAAAAAAATTCAGAGAAAAAGAATAAGTAATGGGGACGATCTATGTTGATTAATGTTAAAGATCTAGTAAAAATTTATAAAATTGGAACCGTAGAAGTTCCAGCATTGCGAGGAGTCAACGTGACTATTGACTCGAACGAATATGTGGCGGTCATGGGACCCTCTGGCTCCGGAAAATCTACATTGATGAATATTATTGGCTGCTTAGATACGCCTACAAAAGGATCTTACAATTTTGGGGGTGAGGACGTAAGTGGCATGGACGACGACCAGTTGGCGGCTATTCGCAATAAGAAGATTGGCTTTGTGTTTCAGACCTTCAATCTTCTGCCCCGTGCTTCGGCATTGCACAATGTAGAGCTGCCTCTGGTGTACAGCGGCCTTCCCTCAGTAAAAAGAAAACAATTAGCCAAGGAGGCATTGGAGAGAGTCGGACTAGCCGACCGTATGAATCACAAACCGAATGAGCTTTCAGGAGGCCAACGACAGAGAGTCGCCATTGCACGAGCCATAGTTAACAATCCTTCCATTATTCTGGCCGACGAACCGACAGGAAATTTGGACACGAAAACTGGCGAGGAGATTATGGAAATTGTAGAGAAAATATATGAACAGGGAAATACCATAATCTTAGTAACCCATGAAGCGTACATAGCAGAGCACGCCAATCGAATTATTCACTTACGGGATGGATTGGTTGAAAGTGATGAACCTTGCAAAAAAAATGGGAAACAGCGAGCTGATTAATGGAATATGGGAAGATAATTTCTATGCTAAGTAAGCATATTCCATTATTCCAAAATTCCAACTACATTAAGGTTTAATTTTCTGAGAAAGGAACAACTATACTAAAACTGTGAAATTATGAACTTCATTCGTTTACTCGTCCAGCTTTGGGAAGGCGGCGTGATGGGCTTGAGTTCTTTGAAGGCCAATAAGCTGCGTACTACCCTGGCTATTTTAGGCATAATCATAGGCGTAGCCACGGTAATCACTATTCTCACGGTTACCAACGGACTGGATGATGCCTTTTCCGAACAGATATCCAACCTCGGGTCCGACAATCTTTACGTATCCAAACTACCCTGGGCGGTCGGTATGGAGTTTTTCAAGTACCGAAACCGAAAGGATATTACCTTAAAAGAAGTAAAGGCCATCCAAGAACAGGCTACTTTAGTCCGGTTTGTAGCGCCTATGGCCGGGACCAACCGTACAGTAAAATACAAAAATCAAACTTTAAATAGAGTTCGCACCTGGGGAACCAATCACGAGTATAAAGATGCCGCTAATGCTTATCCGGAATTCGGTCGATTCATGACACAATTTGAGGTGGAACATCGGCGAAACGTGTGTGTGTTGGGTTGGGAGGTGGCTGATAAATTATTTAAATTCGAAAGCCCCTTAGGGAAAAAAGTGTATATTGGCGGTTATCCTTTTAATGTGGTTGGTGTGCTCGAAAAACGAGGAGACATTTTCGGTCGAAGTTTAGATGCAAATATTTACATTCCCCTCGGCACATTTTATAAAATTTATGGCACCCGGCGCACCTTATTGATTAGTGTTAAAGTTTTGGATGCTGCCATAATAGATGAAGCAAAAGATGAGCTTAGAGGAATCTTGCGCCGGGTTAGAAAAGTTCCACCACACAAAGATGATGACTTTGCTATCAACCAGCAGGATGTGCTTACAAATCTATACGAAAGTTTAACCACAGGATTGTATGCCGTGGCTGTTGGAATAGGAGCCATTGCGTTATTAGTGGGTGGTATAGGCATTATGAATATTATGTTGGTGGGCGTTACTGAAAGAACTCGAGAGATTGGCGTTAGAAAGGCCATTGGAGCTAGAAAGAGAGATTTACTGTGGCAATTTCTTGTTGAGTCCGTTTTGATTTGTGCTGTGGGCGGCTTCATGGGCATTGGCTTAGGGTTTGGGCTTGGCAAATTAATTGCAGCCAGTACGCCGATTCCTGCCGCAATAACACCTATTGCCGTGGCCGTTGGACTTGGATTTTCTTCAGCCGTGGGCATATTTTTTGGGCTCTATCCTGCCACCAAAGCGGCTCGACTTGATCCCATAGAAGCGTTAAGATATGAATGATAATAAAAGCTAACCTTCTTAAGTCTTGAAGAAGTGTTCTGGTTTAAAGTGCATAACTAACTGTATGAAATATTATTATGAATTTTGTTTTGCAACATGGTTAGCTTTTGGAAGAACTATTACAAAAGCATGTTGAAAATAGTATAAAAAAATGGATTACAGACAGACTTTAATTATTGCTCTTGGTTCCATTCGGGCAAACAAACTGCGGTCAATCTTGACAACATTGGGTATAGTGATTGGTGTTCTAACTGTCATAGCCATGCAAACCTTTATTCAAGGGTTGAATAACAATGTTGAAGAAGAGTTGGCTGTCATTGGTACCAATACATTTTATGTGCAAAAATATCCGGCTATTTATTTAGGTGAGTCCAAATACCGCAATCGCAAAAACATTACGCTTGAGGAAGCTGACGCTATTGAAGAAAGGGCGACTTTAGTCAGTATGGTGGCACCAGAGGATTATCGTCTTGGTGCAACGATTAGATATGGTAGAGAAAAGACCAATCCGACCGTAATTCTGCTTGGTGGAACACAAGATTGGCACACCACCAACGGCTTTTTTGTCGAAGAGGGGCGCTTCCTTTCTGAGTTTGATATTGAACACAACCGACAGGTATGCGTTCTAGGCATTGAAGTGGTTGAGAAATTGTTCCCCTTTGAAGATGCGGTTGACAAAGAGGTATTAATCGATGGCAACCGATTTACAGTGGTAGGGGTTTTTGAAGAGAAGGGGAATTTTTTTGGTCAAAATCGGGATAACATTGCTCTCCTTCCGATTTCAACATTTGAAAAAGTCTATGGTGAGAAGCGCTCGCTTGGCATCGCTATAAAGGCCACAGATACGCGCCTTCTGCAAGAAGCGATGGATGAGGTTACGGGAATTCTCCGGGTTGAACGGGGCGTACCGCCCGGTAAGCCAAACGATTTTGAAGTCATAACCAAGGACTCTCTTCTTGAAACCTGGAAGAATCTTACCGACATCATATTTGCCGCCGCCATTGGCATGTGTCTAATCTCCCTCCTGGTGGGAGGCATCGGTGTGATGAATATTATGTTGGTTTCGGTGACCGAACGAACCCGTGAGATTGGCATTCGCAAAGCCGTAGGCGCCAAACGCCGAGACATAATGTGGCAGTTTTTGGTGGAGGCGGTCATAATCTGTGAGATCGGTGGTTTGCTTGGAGTCATACTGGGTCTTATTTTGGGTAAATTAATTGATGCATTCACACCTCTGCCGGCTTCCATACCTGTGTGGGCAATATTTTTGGGTCTTGGGTTTGTATCTTTGGTAGGGATTTTCTTTGGAATATATCCCGCAGCTAAAGCCGCACGGCTCCATCCGATTAATGCGTTGAGATATGAATGAGTTATAGTTTACCGCGGTATCTTAATGATAGTAACAATACTTCCACTGAGAGCCTGTCCCACAGACATGTAAAAGCGGTCTCCAGACCGTGGTGGATCGGCCTCTGCAGATGTCTCCTACATCTTGAGCATAGGTTCTAAAGATACCCTAACCCTCTCAGCCGCTCAATTACCGTTTCCGCATCTTCTGGCGACAGAGCTGGGGATTCTGCCGCGCCCTGTATATCTGGCTCAGCCCATTCAATCGCATTGTTCGCAAGAAATTCCTTCATAAACAACTCGGTTAACACGCACCCATCCATGTCGGTCGGGATCTTCTCTCCCATCAGGTATAAGATCGTGGGGGCTAGATCTATGATGCGCGCCCCCTCGATCTTTTGCCCTTTAGCAAAATGTTTGCCTTGTGCGATCAGGATGCCATCCATCCGATGATTTCCAAAGAGAACGGGATTATCCATGATCCATTGTCTGGTTGTAAAGCCCAAGAGCACACCAGCAAGGTAGTTGTTCTCCATCGGTAAAAAAATGATATCGGGAGCGTCGTCCAGATGAGGACCGTGATAGACCTCTTCTTTAGTATAGACCTGGCCGCCAATCAATTCGCCCGTTTCCGGGTCGCGCAGCGTCTTCAGCTTGCTTACGATCTCATCCCGGACGGCGTAATACTCCTTTTCAGGTTTGACCGAGCCTTTTGCCTCCCGGCCGGCGACGTTGATGACGATCTGTCCCAGACCAAACTTGCTGTAGGCCTTAGTCCGTGACCAATCAACATCACTGAGGGAAAGGAGCGGTTGGAAACTCCCCTCTCGGATCATTCTCACCGCCTCGGCTGGTGTGCGTTCCGGCAAACGGAACCCCCATTTTAAGATTTTCAATAATCCCTTGATGAAGAATTCGTGCGTCAATCCCAGTTGCCAGGCCCGGAGTCGGAGCTGAGCCAAGGGCGTTTGTTTGATGGCAATATACCCTTGCTCCAATAACCAGACATTCAGATCGATAAAGCGATGGATCGGCCCGAATCCGTGGTCCGACATAATGATGAAGCTTGTATCTTCATCGAGCCGTCTCTTCAGCTTCGCGATTTCCGCATCTACGGACGAAAAATAACCGACGATCTTAGCTTCATGCTTGGCTGCCAGTTTTTTGTCATATTTGGGATGGTTCGCATCGAACAGATTCCAAAGCTCGTGTTGAATTCGGTCCGTTCCCCACAGATGCAGCATTACAAAATCCGCGGCATAGCGATCCATCAAGTAGTGGGTGATGGTAAACTTATACTCCAATTCTTCATGCAGTTCGGCTAAGAAGCGCTCCACATTAACATCTGACAAGTTCGCGGAAAAGAGAGGAGTTTTCAGATACAACGGATATTTTCCAAAGATGCCTTCGATCTCATCCAAGAGGGAGGGTGGATAGATGAAATCTCTCTTCCTCTTTGGGGTTAAGAATCCGGCAACTATCACCCCGTTGACTTGACGAGGCGGGTAAGTGGTAGGGACATTCAAAACCAGGACCGTCTTGCCACGGTCGCTGAGCAAATCCCAAACGGTTTTACCGGAGCGGGAATTAGCGCTGACGGGGATATCACCACCACTAATCTTGTCTTTGATCGTAAAATAATAGATGCCGTGCTTCCCTGGGTTTTTGCCGGTCATAAACGAAGTCCAGGCGGTTGTCGTCACGGGAGGAATGACCGAGGTCAGGTTCCCGCTGACGCCGTGGTCGATCATCTCCTGTAAGGCTGGGAGATGCCCAGCCTCCATCCACGGCTGAAGCGTACGAAACGTAGCGCCATCCAGACCAACGATGACAACCTTATTTGACATTGAGAGCCTCCATCTAGAAATATGTAATTAGCTCGAGCAGTGCCAATCCAGGCTCAGATAACTATCTTTTTCCGTTCTGCCGAGATTTCTTATTTAACAGCATCAGCAGCAGTGCTCCAACGATGCGTAGAGCGGGCAATGCGAAAACAATGGGATCCGTTAAGATATCGCTAAATGATTTGGCTCTCACCAACACGTCAAACACATACGAAAAGAGAACGACAAAAGGGACCAACCCGATCACGCTACCCATGAAATAGTCTCTAAATCTGACGGTGGTCGAGCTGACAACGTAATTCAACATGGGCGCTCCAAAAAAAATTAACCTCATGTAAAAAACAAAACCCACACCATGCGACTCCGCCCATTCATCCACCCTTTTGAACCTTCCCTTCTTCAGCTTACGAGCCAGATCAGTGGCTAAATACCTCCCTGACAGAAATGCCACGCAGGCCCCTATGGTGAGACCCAGCAAAGAAAAAAGAGAGCCACTCGTTTTGCCAAAAATTATCGCGCCCAATCCAATGAATGGACGTGGGGGCAGCAGAATGACCACACCTAATGCGAAAACTATAACGAACACAATCGGCGCCCAAAGACCCAAACCTTTGATGAAGCGATCTATCGTTCCGTCGGCCAAGGGTTTATTCAGAGCCAGTCGCAGCAAGATTCCCAAGGCAATGAATATCAAAATTTGTGAAAGTAGGCTGTCCTTTTTTTCTTCCGCCATGTTCCCCTTGGTCTCCATCTCCCCTGGCTGGATCACTCTTGGATGCTCCCTCTTGTTGAAAATTCCAGTAATAATTAGCAACAGAATATCAAGCTTTTTTCATCGACCGCAAATTCCAGCTTTCGGACAGCACTCAGTAGTTGAGACAAGCCTTAGGCAGGAGCTTGCGAGAACTTCTAACCGTACTCCATAAAGGCCACCCCCCATGTAAAAACCGAGCTCCATTAGGATTCTGGCAACAACCTTCGTACCACTCCCTCCTACGCCACCAATCGCATCCGGTCCTGCCTGCCATATTTCATTGCCCATGTAGAGCTTCGACTCGTAAATCGGTCACAGCTTCAAGGCAGTCGGCGTTTCATCACTCTCAACCGCACCGCACTTCTTCCCTCGATCACTCAATATACCCCAAATTCCTTAGCCTGTCGATCACCTCCACTTGATCTTCCGGCGACATCTGTTGAGATTCTCTCTCCTCGGTTGATACCTCATCAGTATATTCTATCGAATGAGCCTTGAGAAAATCCTCGGTAAAGAGCTCGGTTAGGACCCTCCCATCCATATCGCGGGGGACTTTGCAACCTATGAAGTAGAGGATGGTTGGAGCTAAATCCATAATGTTTGCGCCCTCTATGCTGACCCCTCTCCTCATAGCCTCCCCACTGATCATAAGTATTCCATCCATCCTGTGAGAGCCGCGGTGTGGACTGTCATCAACAAAAACACTAGGGCTTATGAATGTCATGGGGGAATGCGCTAAGTATTTGTTCTCGTCCGGCAAAAATGTAATATCGGGTAAGTCACGCGCATGCTTTCCGCTATATATTTCTTCCTTGGCAAAAACTCGTGCATCGACCCTTTCACCCGTTTCTGGATCGACCAGTCCCTTGAGGTTTTCCATGATCTCATCTCTGAGGACTTCGTACTCCTCACCGGGCTTTACGATACCCTGTGGCTCTCTGCCAGCGAGATTCACTCTGATTTGCCCATACCCCGTGGGACAATAGGCTCGACTCCGTGTCCAATCAATATCCCTCATAGACAGAAAAACGGGCGCCAACGCTCGTCTCATCTGCACACGTGACCTTTGCCCAACTCGTCTGGCCCGAGCTTTCATCAGGAGACCCTGAACCAGTTTTGATTTCATTAACGTCCTGGCGAGACCATAAAAAGCCATCAGATTCCAGCCCATTTTCCAGATGAATAATTTCAACTGAGAGATCCAATCGCCCTTGATCTTCAGGTAACCTTCTTGGAGCAACCAGGCGTTGAGATCTATCACCTTATGACACGGCCCAAATCCATGATCCGACATGATCATGAGAGTCGCCTCAGGACCAGCTTTTGCGGCTATTGCTCCAATGCGGCTATCTAGGTCCCGATAATACTCGAGAATTTGGCCTTGATACTTTTCGGCTATATCCTTCTGATAGTGAGGATGCGTGGCGTCCAAGAGATTCCACAACCAATGTTGCAGGCGATCGGTTTCGATAATATGCAGCATAAAGAAGTCAAATTTATCTTTCTCCATCACGTACTCGGCGACTGAAAACTTGTAATCGAGCATCTCGCGGGCTTCACGCAAAATTTTCTCAATAGCCGCCGGTGGTTGATTGACTAAGGCGAGCGCCGGCGCTTCCAGATCCATCTGATATGGGCCAAACTTCTCCTCCAGGTCGTCCAACAACCCTGACGGATAAACGAAATCTCTCTTGCCCGGTGGGGTCAAAAATCCGCTGATCATCACACCGTTGATCGGTCGGATGGGATAAGTGATCGGCACATTCAAGACAGCCACTTTCCGGCCGTCCTCACTCATAATCTCCCAGAGGGATTTACTGTCAATGAAGGTTGAATCCAGAGGCATTTCTTCGTAGCTACCCCTTTGCCTGCCCAGCAACCAACTGACTCCATGCTTGCCGGGATTTTTGCCAGTCATGAAACACGGCCAGGCCGGAGATGTCACTGGAGGCATGGAAGATGTCAGTGTTCCACTGATCCCATTATCCAGAATATTCCTAAGATGTGGCAACTCGCTTGCATCCATCCATGGTTTCAATAATGTATAAGTCGCGCCGTCAAGCCCGATCAGGACGGTCTTAGCGGTCATGTGCTTTCCTCCTTTGCCCGAATGTCCGACAACTTTCTCAGGATGATTTCCGCTGCTCGCTGCGGCCCCCTTTCCAAAGTGTACTTTGAAGCCATCGTTGCTGCCACTTTTCGATAGCTTTCATTTGCCAGAACCTCATCCACGGTTTGGCGTATTTTTTGTGGTGACAACTCACTGGGGTCCAGTTTAATTCCAGCCTCTAACGACACAATTCTATCCATAACAAAATCTTGCTGCGCGTTGAAAGGAATCCCAATGATAGGAACCCCCTGGCTCAAGGCTTGAGCAATCGTTCCTGCCCCTCCGTGGCAAATTACTAATCTGGTTCGCTTCGCCATTTCGATACCAGGAAGAGACTTATATACATGCAGGTTCTCGGGCAGTGAGCCCAGTCTCGTTGAATCAATCAGTTCCCCAGTCGTGATCACAACTTGAAATTCTCGCATCTGTGAGCAGGCTCCAATCAGCAGCTTGAGTACATCAGGACTGCCTGTTGACCCCATCGACACATAGATAACGTCTTGCAAATCCTTTATTGGCTCAGGTACCTCCATCTGTGGCTGCCATACCAGCGGACCGACATAATGAAAATTGGGTGGTAAATCTTTTGTCGGTACGACCATCTCTACATCTGGCATGATGACCGTTTGAAGTTTCTCAGCCAGATCAGACATGCTCATTACAGGTTCAAGACCGTAAGCAATCCGAATTCTGTTGATATATCTGACAAAAAGATAAAAGAACCATTTCGAAAAAGAATCCAACAGACCATCCTGCACTTTTTGGGGAAGCCGGATTACGAACAATAACCACGGGTATCTGATAAATATCGGGTTTCTTCTCAAAAGGCCCGGTCTTATGGTGCTGTATGGGGTCCCATACGCAGGCAGCACTGAAATAATGGGGACGCCAAAGACTTCAGCGGAGACGGGCACCGTAAATCGTGCATCCCACACAACCAAATCCGGCTTCACTTTCTTGTACAACGCCAACTCCCGAGCGATATCTTCGAGGTAGGAATGATACATACGTCTGAAAAAGGCGGGGAGTTCGAACATAGACCATCTTTTCTGATAAAGGGCGTAGGGTTTATTCAGCGGGGACCCACCCTCAATTTCATGGAATGTGAACCCACTTTCAGGGAATATCACTCCATATTTTCCCTTCCCGGCAAATTCAATCATCCCGCTGAATCTCTCACGCAAGGCCTGCGCCACAAGCAACATCCTGCCAGCGTGAGCGAGAACACCACAATGGGGCATGAAAAGAATCTTCTTTCCATTGCTGAATTGTTCTTTCTGCATACCATCCTCACCTGGCAACGGCGTTTCCTTTCTCAGTTCACATTCCATCCTCAACCTTTTCCCAGATTATGTTTTGCATAAGAAATATGAAGACCCTCGGTTCCTCAAATGCAACATGGCATCGAGTTCATTTCTTCGATGGTCCAAAATAGTCCAACCAGTTTCAAGGAGCATCTTTTTCACTCTCGCATCCGCAAACCGGCAGTCCCGGAGCCAACCCTAGATATACCTGAATGGCGGGTGCCGTCATCTGGCGACGGTGCAGCCACTCATTCAGCCATGATGGAGCGGTACAAGGCGTCCTGACAAAATAATCTCCGACCTCTGCATAGACCTTGAGTATCGTTAGTGACCCCCATGCCTCTGGGCCTGACTGTGTGCTCATGTCAAGGTGTTCATGGTCCATAGATGTCACGTCAAATAACCAAGGTCCTTTAAGCGTTCGATCACTTCCCGCTCCTCGTCCGACGAAAGTGGAATCGCTGTCTCCTCTTGGCGCTCTTCTTCCCGGTAGTCAATCGGTCGGCTCGCGACGAAGCCTTCCTCAAAGATGGACGTTAAGACGCGCCCATCCATATCACGGGGGATTCTGCTCCCCATAAGATATAGCAGAGTTGGGGCCAAATCGATGATTCTGGCTCCGTAAATGCGCTCCCCTTTCTGCAACGCTCTCCCTTTGGCCAAAAAAATACCATTCATGCGATGGTGACCCGGCCAGGTAGGATTATCGATCACAGACTTGTTGGAAGTGAAGCCTAACACGTTTCCAGCCACATAGCCGGCATCGTTCGGCAGGAACATGATGTCAGGCGCTTGATCAAGATAGGGACCGTGGTAAACTTGTTCCTTCGTGAAAACCTGGCCGTTGATTCTCTCTCCCGTATCCGGGTCTTTCAGGTCTCTTAGTTTTTCCGCGATCTCTTCTTTCAGGGATTGATATTCGCTCCCCGGTCTGACCGAGCCCGTGCGTTCTCTGCCTTCTAAATTGATATTGATCGCTCCCATGCCCACTAGAGAGTACGCTTTGGTCCGCGACCAATCCACATCGTCTAAAGAGAAGAGAGGATTCTTTTGTCCTCGTCGGAGAAAGAAACGTATCGATTTGAAAATCGACTCATCGGGAACTTTTTCTACAACACCGGCTCCATACTTGAAAAAGGTCTTCAACATGAGCCTAACCAGCAACTCATTGGTCAATCCCATCCTCCAGAACAAATATTTCGCGCGCGAACGGGCATGGGTCTTTGTATGGATATAGCCTTCCTCTAAAAGCCACACGTTCAAATCAATCGCCTTATGGATCGGCCCAAACCCATGATCTGAAATGATGAACGTGGTGACGTTGTCATCGAATCTCTCCACAAGCCTTTCTATCTCCGCATCCACCTGAGCAAAATAGTCGATGATCTTTTCTCCATATCGCTGAGCCATTTTTTCATCATACTTCGGGTGGTCGGGATCAATGAAATTCCACAACTCATGCTGGATTCGGTCCGTTCCCAAGA
The DNA here is from genome assembly GCA_046758765.1 of bacterium. Lineage (GTDB taxonomy): Bacteria > Zhuqueibacterota > Zhuqueibacteria > Oceanimicrobiales > Oceanimicrobiaceae > JBHIAW01. Next base: position 7,189 of record JBHIAW010000013.1, on the reverse strand, counting down.
GGTGTAGGATGGTAAAATCACTGTCGAGTTTATCCAGGAGATAGTGCGCAACCTTGAATTTGTACTTCATCTCATGATGTATTTCTCGCAAAAGCCTCTCGGCATTCCGTCCGGAAAGGTTGGCAGAGAACATCAGCGTTCTGATATGGAGCGGATATTCTCCGAACCGCTCTTCAATCTCATTCACCAGAGACAGTGGATAAGCAAAGTCCCTTTTACCGGGAGGCGTCAGAAAATCACTGATCAGAATCCCGTTGACCTTTTGAGGCGGGTAGGTTGTGGGCACGTTTAAAACGAGCACCCTCTTTCCCTCCTCTCCCAACAATTCCCACACAGCTTTTCCCGCCCTGGACCTGGCATTGACAAACGTCTGATGACTTGCCTGGGGGCTTCTGTTGACGAAGTGATACACACCGTGCTTGCCCGGATTCTTTCCTGTCATAAAAGAGGCCCAGGCTGGAGCCGTGATGGGAGGAATGACCGATTCCAGCTCTCCGCTAACCCCCTTTTCTACGAAATACTTGAGTGTTGGCAGTCGCCCCGCCTCGATCCAGGGCCGGAGGAGGTCGAACGTCGCCCCGTCTAAGCAGATAACGAGCACTTTGTCACCCATAGACTTCTTCTTGCTCTGCCTCATTTTCTTTCCTCGAGGTCATACCAAAAGGAGCAAGCCTTTCTGCTTCTTAGGTTCCAAGGGCCGAAAACGAATTTCAACCAGGTCCACACAAGCACAGTCGTGTTTACCTGCTCGAATTTCCGCGCCGACTTTATTACATAGCCTTCAGTGATATTACAAAACTTCTTCTCCTCTTTTTTTCCCAACTTTTTGAGGTCCAGTATGAATCGCCCTTCCTCCGCCGCGTAATACCGCTCGTCAAATCCACCAATTCTATCGAAGCTTTCCTTCGAAGTGTATATCAAGCCTGTGCTTACGCCAGAAATCCATCGGCCGATGTCATTGACCTTTTCCAAGAGGATCGCCAGCGGCGGGGTCTTATCGCGATAGATCTTGGCCACGCCTCCCCCAATGTATTTGCCAGATGACATCACTTCGTGGACAATCGTCAGGAGGTTGGAAGAGATATGATCATCAGCATCCAGGAAGGCGACGATCTCACCGCGGGCAGCTCGTCCGCCAGCATTGCGAGCCGCGGCAATCTGATTTTTCGCTTCAAACACCACCTGCGCTCCATGCGACCGGGCCACTTGTTCGGTCTGATCTGTCGAATTGTTGTTGACAACGATCACCTCAACGGCAAACGGGTACTTCTTCTGGTATTCGCAGATGGCTTCTTTGACATTTTTGATCGTAGCCCCGAGATACTTCTCTTCGTTGTATGCGGGAATCACCACCGAAATTTTTGGTCTGGCTTGAGTGTGTCCGCCCGTGATCATGATAGGTGTTGGGTCTCCCTGGCTGCCGAGTCTTGGATTTCACTGGCATCATCCGCTAATTTCAAGCTCCCCTTCGAGAGTTCGCCATTCTCATTGCTGGTACCCGAGTTCTTTTGAAACAGAAAGATCATATAGGTCAGATATTTCAAAAAGGGTTCTGTACTTATGGGAGACTTCTCCAAGAACATCTCAAGTGATTTGACCTGTGGGCGATAGAGAAGCTTTATGAGCCGATAGAGCCAGGGGCGACCCGTTTTCAAAGCTAAAAAGATCGTCTTCAAAGTGGGTTGAAGATAGTCGGTGTAAGCCGTGTTCCCCAAAATCACCGTCGGTAGGACCTGGGAAGAGATACATTCCTTCTTGATCAATCGGAAGCCAAAGCTGGACGCGCACTGCAGATATTCTTCCAAAAGATGAGGTTGAAGCCGGCGCTTATGCCTGACTTCAGGAGCGTCTTCCTTTTTAAAAATATCGGCCGCCAACAGGAAGCCTCCCTCCTTGAGAACTTCTCTCGACTTTTCGAAGCCAGCCTTGAGAGGGATATACTCCACGCTTTCGCTCATCATGACCAGGTCAAATTTCTTGTGGCTTGTGAAATCTTCGAAGGTTGTCAGATGGAAGGGGATTTCATGCGAAGTGTTTTTTTTGAAGAGTTTTTCTTGATACGGATCCGGAGCGAGGCCTTCGACTTCAAAACCTTTTTCTTTGAGTTTGATGGCGTTACCTCCGACGCCACAGCCGACGTCCAATGTGGTTTGAACGCCCCGAGGAATGAACTGGATCAGTTTATCGACATATCTTTCCTGCGCGACCTGCAGATTCTTCAGATTCAATTCCTCTCCCTCTTGCCAATATCCGGCGTGAAGGTAATTCGTCTTTGCTAATTCCATGGCATAGATCAAAGCCACGTTGGTTTCTATTTTCTTACTTCTCATGAAGTCTCCCCTGTTGGCTGTAGCATTGGGTCAGTCACTGTATCGGTCCTCGCCAGTGACAAAAAACTACTGTTGGCCAAATTCGTCATGAGTATGAGCACCGGTGTGTCGCAAGTCACAGCCGTCCTCCAATTGCTGGGGATGCTCGATGAACCGCCGCAATCGTCGAAAAGCTCGTACCCCTCGCACAGCATTGACAACCCGAGTATCCACCTGACAAGCCAGGTAGACGGTGGGACGGATTTCGATTCGGTCACCCACCACGACCGGCCGCCGAACGATCCCGCCGACACTGAAAAGACAGGTCGTACCGATATGGGAAGGCAGATGGAAGTCCAAGTCCTTTAACCCCACACTGGTGATTTGCACGGTTCCGATCACGCTTCGTCTGAGCCGATACTGGTTGGCCAGGTATCGCACTAACAACCGGCGCATGAAATTCAACGGAATCCACCGAGCCAGTCGGTTCAACTTTTCCAGATTTTCTTTTTCTTGCTCAACTGCTTCACTCGCTTTGCTGGTTAATTCTTGACGAATTTCCTGCAGCGATTTCTTGTTTGCTTCCTTAATGACCACCACGGGCGTGACGCCCTCGTTGGCGGCCACCGACACTCCAATATCAATCGAAGAGGGCTTAATGATTTTATACCCATCCACCATGTAGTTCACCCAGGGTTCCTTTTCTATCATCTTAGCCGCAGCTTTGATGATTAAATGGAGATTCGTCAGCGCTACGCCATGCTTTTTCCGGTACTGCTTGCGGAAAGCCTCTGCTGCTGACATATCCAGCAGCATCACAGCGTAACTGTCCGGCCGCCGTGCCGCATCGAGCACGTCCATCAAGACCCGCTGGCCATAACCCACGCGAATGACTTCATCACCTTTTTGACGAAACATCTGTAAATATCCCCTCGCCGCTCGTTTGCTTTTTTGTTGAGACTCTATGGCAACCTCTTCATAAATTCCTCGACGCAATCAGCGGCGGTTCGCACTGGATCATATCGCAGAAAATCGGCCTGGAGTTTTTTCATATGAGACCGATAGAGGTCGATATGCTCCAAGATTGTAGCGATGGATGTCCGCATCACAGAAGGGTTTGCCAGGACCTGATTCATGGTCAAAAAGATCCCGGCTCCGTGCTCCTCCACAACTTCTCCTACAAACTCCTGCTCGAGGTGCGTCGCGATGATAATCGACGGAGTTCCCGTTGCTATCGCCTGATACCCAGTTCCCGCCCCGCCATGAAAAATGACCAGATCAGCCAGTTCCATGATTTGCTCGCCGGGGAGATAGTTAGCCACATAAAAATTGTTCGGCAAGTGCTCGTTCGGGATCTGCCGTTGCCCCCCTGTGGTCATGATGATCGTGTAGTCTGCATGAGCAAGAGTCTCTATCATCTGCTTAAAGAGATCCGCATGCCCAGTGCTGCCCATGGTGAGGTAGATCACCGGCTGCGTTCGGTTCACTGTCCTGGTCCAGTCAGGCAACGGAATCTTTGGAGTCCAGGCAATAGGCCCCACTCGACAGAAATTGTCTGGCAGATGGCTCATCGGACCTAACAGTTCGGTGTCCAAAATCAAGTTGTATTCTCCCACCAACAGATCCCACAGCTCTTTCTTTGGTTCCAGTCCATAGTGTTTACTTAGATGATAATACGGCCGCATTTTGTATCGCAACGCCCACCTTTGGAAAATGGGGACTACCGCGTCGGTGCCTCTCTCGCCGATAAAGCGCTTCAAAAGAGCGTACATAGGATGGGTCCGAGGGGCCTTAAAAGGTCTGGCTGCATACTGATACATCCAGCGTCCGCCGAGCAATGAGATGATCGGAATCCCCTGCCGCCGGGCTGAGAGGTAAAGCGTCAAGCGGAAATCATTGACCACGACATCGGGCTGCAACTGGTCGAGCATCTTCACCTCGGCCTGAATGTGCTCATTGAGGATTTGCCTTGCTGGCACCTTGCGCACTTTCCGGAGAATTTTCAAACCTTCTTGGGCTTCATAGTCAGCAATGGTATAAATTTCAAATTCGCCCCGACGAACCAGGGCGGGATCGTGTAAGAATTTGGGCGTGCCTGCCAGAATGATATCATATCCTCTCTTTTGGAGTTCCCTGGCGAGCATCACACAGCGGCCTACGTGCGCTAGAATGTTTGACGCCGGGGTGAAGAGGATTCGCTTTGGTTGATCGTGGCTCCCATCAACCCGCGTCAGACGCTTTTGGCTGACTTCCATTTGCTGTTTTCTCCCACTGAAACGGAATCGGGCTCCACGGGCAAGCAACCTCCTGAGTGCTAACCGGCTAAGTAGATACTTGTCCTTCCCCATCCAAATGCCTTGAAAACGCACTCCCAATATCTTGTTATTCAATAAAAACTCACCATATTAATTAAAACCAACTCCGATTCAATTCAAATATCATAAGGTTGGCTTCTGCACAATCTGCAATCCGAAATCGAAAATCGCAAATCGGGAGACGTTGTTGGAGTGTTAAAACCGAAATAAAAAAATACCGCCACTAAAGCCGGCGCCGAAAGTCACCATCAATATTGTATCCCCGCGCTTGATTCGCCCGTTGCGCACGTTCTCGTCGAGTGAGATCGGCAGTTCGGCTGAAATTGTGTTTCCATAGCGCTCGTAATCGTGTATCACTTTCTGCCTTGGAATCCCCGCGGCCGCCACCGCCGCCTCGAATAGGGGCTTGCTCGGTTGGTGGATAAACGCAACATCAATATCATCTCTCGTTAGGCTTGCCATTTCTAGCACTTCATCCACACCACTGGCTAACTCGTTTTTCAATGCCTGATGGATGACCTCTCGCTGCCCCATGTAGAAACTACCAAGATACTCAACTGGAATGCGCGGCGAATGCACCGATGTCGCATGGGGCATCGTGATCACATCATAGTATTGCCCTTTTGTCCATAGTCCCCCAGCTAAAAGCTGTCCTGTTTCACTGGACTCCAGCAGCACGCCACCCGCGCCGTCGCCGAAAATCGCACGGTGCATGGGATTGCGAAAGCCGTCCCCCTTTGACACAATCGTACCCGCCAATACCAGTATCCGCCGCTCTCCCGTGGCCAAGCACCGTAGGGCGTAATCCATGCCAGCGAGCCATCCGACGCACGACATGCCCACATCGATAGCCGGACAGCGGGCCCCAAGCTTGTGCTGCACCACACTCGCCGTACACGGCTCAAAAAAATCTCCCGGCGTGGCACTGACGATGATGCGATCTATCTCCAGGGGTGAAAGCTCAGCCGATTCCACGATCTGTGTTGCGGCGGCCGTGATGATGTCCGAACACACCTCGTGCTCCTCAACAGCGCGTCGCTGTACAGCACCGAGTAATCTTCGAATCGAGCCATCGGCTCCTTCCAATCCTAAAATTTCTGAATTCTCAATGATGCGCTTGGGTAAGCAAGCTCCAGTTGTAACTATCCGCGCACGAATACCCGCATACGAATATACCATATAGGCCTCCAGCATATTTTATGTCTCACGCTTCCGAAACGGATTAGTGGTCACCTACAGCTTGAATGTGAACTTTTGTCGTCCTACCATCAAATGCCCGCTTCCTGAGAGCAACGACCGCACCTACTAGCCGCACTCAAACCCACAAAATAAAAACAAAATAATATAGCTATTATCGGGAAACCTATCAAGCATGAATGGGATGAAAGACGAGAAGCAGTAGGGAGGCAGCGCCTGCAACCCGACCACCTCGGTCGGTTCAATGACCGCCTCCGCCGCAAGATCAAACTCTAGGTTCTTTTTATTTATATTTTTTCACTGCTGTCCAAATTTATCTCTTAAAAATATCTATTTTGGACAATTTTTTAATATAACAAAAATGTCCATATAAAGCAAGGAATAAGAAATATTCATAAATCGTACTGATTTCAACAAAAACTAAATCAGCGCAGCTAACGCAAAGCTGAGCCGCAAAGGACGACAGGGCACCTAACCTGTTGTAACAAATGAACTTTCGATAGGCACGAAACTGGCCAAAAAGTACTTGCCCTATGTCGGCTCAAGCTGATGTTAGCTGCCATTATTAACTGGTTTTACGAAAAGCACTTTACAAAAAAAGATTCTAATGCTTAACCAACCTCAAGATTCTCTGTTATCGGATGCAAAACAAGTAAATTATTTCGATGTATCGGTATTTGCTCATAAACCTGTCCTTCACTATCTGAAAACTCAACCAAAAAGTGAGTATCTGAAAGTTTGGAAACAACTGTCCCCGTAGTCCCCCGTGTAACAGGCGTGTTTTCAATATCTACCAATATCGCAACATAATCATGAATTTGTATCATATTTTCACCTTTCTTGTCTTGATAAAAGACGATGTTAAATATGGTATGTCTTCACCTTTGAGAACTATCCATAAAGTACACAAATCTCCTTTTGATTAAGCCCTTCAACCTCGTATTCAACACGATATATTTTCCCAAAATCATTTTCTTGTTCTTTCGTTATTTCACCAAATTTAGCGGATTGCAAAATTACTTTCTTTAGTTCTACGCTATTCTCTTGGGTAATTCCAAGTGCTTTCCCAAATACTTTAGCTTTATGTTTTCCATCAGGATGAAATGGATTTAAGCATTAATCTTCCAACTTCCTTTCAGGAATGACAGCTTTTGCTGCGTTAGGTAATTTCATTACCAATAATATATTTAAAGTTTGCTACTTCTCCAAACAGAATTTAATTTGACATTTTAATTTCTTACCACTCGATTTGGCACTGAGCTTACCCGCAGCTAACGAGTGATGGTACAGATCTGCTAAACATTCATTTGTAGTGATCTACAGAAACTGGCTAACTCCGCTACTGCGTTCCGCCCGTCCGCAAATAGC
>JBHIAW010000012.1:0-28611 GCA_046758765.1 bacterium | reverse complement strand
AACCAAAAATCAAAAAATGACAAAATGATTAACGGACAAAATAATCGTTTATTTGATGACTTAAACGGATAAACAGGATGTCTTTCTTATCTTGTTCATCCTGTTAATCCTGTCTTATATTTGATCTGTTACTTTATTATTTTCTTTGGTTGCGGCTAAGCTGCGCTGGTCTGTTGAGAGTTAAATCTTCGCTTATTTTGCAAAAGTTTTAATAAGCTCATAAAAAGTAGTTGGTTGGGACTATTCACTATTTACTTTTCACTATTCACCTGCGCTTTAGCGCGCTAGGTTACTCTGTGTGTCTCCGTGGTGAAATACTACGTTTTCAAGACCGCTAACCTTTTCGCCAGGTCTCAGCCTTAAATCCATACCGATTTAACAATCGGTGCAGATTACGTCGGGTCATACCGGCATCGAGCGCAATTTTGGTGACATTGCCGTGATGTTTTTGCAGAAGAGCTAAAAGATATTCTCTTTCAAGCTCCTCGATCATCTGCTGCTTGGCTTCGACCAGGGTTAGATTAGTTAAGGATGCTTCCGGAACCTTTAGCATCTGCAATTGTGGTGGCAGATCAGCCAGGGTTATTATTTCTCCCTTGCTCAAAGTCAGTGCTCGTTCGACCGCATTTTCCAACTCACGCACATTACCAGGCCAATTGTATTTCTCGAAACAGCGTAACACATCCTCACTAAAGCCAGAAACCTTCTTTGAAGAGGACTTAAGATATCGGCGCAGAAAATGTTCAGCAAGTGGTCTGATGTCATCCCGATGCTCGCGTAACGCAGGGATGTGAATCCTAACCACATTCAAACGATAATAAAAATCTTCCCGTAGTGTCCCCTGTTTTACGGCCGTTTCAACATCTCGGTTAGTGGCGGCAATGAAACGCACGTCCACATCAATGAATTCATCCCCTCCAAGGCGCCTGACTTTTCGATCTTGCAAGACCCGTAGAAGCTTCACCTGCAATGCTTCCGAAAGTTCGCACACTTCATCTAAGAAAAATGTACCGCCGTTGGACAACTCAAACAAGCCAGGTTTGCGTCGCATTGCGCCGGTGAAGGCCCCCTTTTCATATCCAAATAGTTCGCTTTCGAAGAGATTTTCAGGAAAAGCACCACAGTTGACCGGCATGAAAGCTTTAGTGCGACGCTTGCTTCTGGCATGGATACTGCGTGCAACCAGCTCTTTGCCGGTGCCACTTTCCCCAGTGATGATCACATTCGCTTCGGTTGAAGCCACGGTATTGATTAATTCAAAAACTCTTTGCATTTGTGGACTGCGCCCTATGATATTATCGAAACTGTATTTTTCTTCTAACTGACGAAGCAGTTCATGTCTTTCACAAAACAGATCACGCTGGCGCAACCCTTTATCTATGGCTATTTTCAGGTGCTCAACCTCAAAGGGTTTTTCGAGAAAATCAAAGGCTCCGGCTTTCATAGCATCTACGGCCCTATCGATGGTTCCGTATGCGGTAAACATAATAACCGGGGTATTTGGTGACAGGTCCTGTACTCTTTCTAAGACCTGCATACCATCTACGTCCGGCATAAAGAGATCACAAAGCATCAAATCAAAGTCATGGGTCTCCATGAGATGGATTGCTTGTACTCCACTGGCTGCTGTAGCTGGCCTATGGCCAAGCGCTTGAAGGATCTTAGCACAGCCACTCAGCATATCTTTCTCATCATCGACAACCAGAATGTCTGCCATTTTATTTAGCTTTTTTGGTACGGAATGAAAACAGTAAAGCAAGCCCCTTTGCCTTCTTCGCTGTCTGCTCTGATCCATCCGCCATGGTGCTGAACAATGGCGCGGGAAATGGCCAGACCTAATCCAGTCCCCTTATCCGGAGGCTTGGTGCTGAAAAAGGGATCAAATATTTTTGACAGATATTCAGACCTAATGCCTGGCCCGGTATCAGCTACCATTATTTTGACTCCAGAAAGCCCATTGTCGCCATTGGTAGGATGTATTGCAATGCAAATTTCTCCTTTACCCTTAAGTGCGTCTACCGCATTGTTCAATAGATTTAGCAGAACCTGCTGCATCTGATTACGATCTATGATTACTGGGGGCAAATTCGTCGGCCAATTTCTCTTGATTTCAATCTTATTGGCCCGGAATTGGTGTCCGAGTAAGGTCAAACACTCCTCGGTCATATCGATCAAGTCAGTTGGTTCTGGTTGAAATTTCATACGCCTGGAAAAGCGTAACAGGCTTTTGGTGTAGTTGCCGATCCGACGAGTTTGGTCTTTGATGATATCCAATACGTCTGCATAAGGTAGATTTTTTGCACGGAGTAACATTGCATCTACTTGTGCAGAAACAATTCCAATCGGGGTGTTGATCTCATGGGCTACAGAGTCTACAAGTTCGCCAATGGAAGCGAGTTTTGCGGCCTGATGAATTTGCTCCTGGAGCAAGCGTTTCTCTTCGCTATGGCGTGAATTAGCTTCAGCCTGAACCCGACGGATATTGACAAACATAAGTAACATACCCCCCACAATAATGCTGGTCAGGGCCAAACCTACCAGCCAGAAGAATAGCCTGAAATTCTTGCGCATGATTGCAGTAACTTCGGCCAAGTCAATGGACACCGCAATAATCCATTTTTCATTTGATACCATCATAGGAGCTTGGGCCAAAATTTTTGCCGGTTCATTTCCTACCTGGTATTCTTGATATTCGAACCGGTTATGAATCATAGCTTCTTGCTTTTCAAATGATTCATGACACTGACGACAACGAACCTCCCTACTGTAGATTGATCTTAACATCATTTCTGGATGACGCGGGTGGAAAAGTAACCGACCGTGTTGATCCATCACCCAAGCGAAACCCGTGTCTCCGACCTGAATAGGTATGATGAATTGCTGCATCAACCAGTCAAAACTAACCAAATAGCCGACCATGCCAACGACTTGATTTGAAGTATTTGGATCAAGGTTGTCCTTAGATTCTTGAACCAATGGAGCCAACATGACCAAGCAGAGCTCGCTATCTGAGTTCCCTGGCTCGTACTGCACTACCTGTGAAAACCAGACACGGTCTTGCTGATCGCCGGTTAAGGAAGCCTTTATGCGTTCCCGCAGTAACGGGCTGAGCCATGTCGGCAAAGAATCCTCTGTTGAGTAAGCCAAGCGAGCATTCTGATCAACGACAAATATTGCCTTTAATGACTTTTGGTTAGCGTGCCTGTAAAAGTGATTAACATTTGCACGCAGGGGTTCTGGCTCAAAATACTGCATGCCTGGAAAAAAAGCAAACGAATGGAGATCGTCCGAAAGGTGGTTTAGAAAATACTGTATCCCCAAAGCAGCGGCTCGAGCCATTTCTAATTGTTGCACACCTTGGCTCGTTTTGGTCTCCTGGGCAGCGATTCTATACACTTTAATAGCAATAAATAGCGTTATCACTATTATGATGGCCGTGCCAGTGACTAGAACCAATGTGAGATTTTTCGAAAAATAAGTTCTCGTAAATCTCATAGTACCTCGATATGTCAATACCGAAATATACTTATAGATTAGCTTCTTTGTCAATGGAAATCTGATAACTTTTGTAATATGTCAGTTATGGTGAGGTGGAATTCACAACCTACTTCAAGCCGGGAAAATCAAAGCGGGGCAAATAATTGGAAAGCTTTTTGAACTTATGTAAGAAAACGCAAATACGCAGCTATATCCTTGATCTGGGTTTTGGAGGGTGTATTTTCATAGGAGAGCATCAAAACCGACCGTTTTACACCCCGGGCAACCTGACTAATGGCTTCAACTAACCACGCATCATTCATATTCTTCCCAGGGGAATCGGCTTATGAGATAAGCAAGGATCGCATTGATATCCTCTGTTGAAAGTTGCTCCTCCCATGCCGGCATAGAAAGCGGCGGTCTTGGCCCGTTAGGATCCAACATTTGCAACGATGGAGCGCCATTGAGGACTTTCTTACGAATCGAGTGGTATTGAGCCAAAAAACGGCTGTAGCCATCAATAGGTGGGTCTTCTTCCACACTCTCCAAATCCGTGTTAGATTCCAGAAGTTTTATTATGATGTCTGCATCTTCTTTCCAATCGATTTTCAGTTTGTCTGCAAGGTTATCTAATTGGGGGACAAACTTCTTGACGTAATTTGGATTGTAGATACCACCTTTACCATCCTCTCCGTGGCAGGTCACACACCCCTTGCGCTTGTACAAATATTCGCCTCGCTCTATGAAAGAAGAAAAATTATCCGATGGATTATGAAATCCACAGCTCAAGTCCGTCCCTTCCACTGCCGTGAAAGAAGCAAAGTCTTCATCGGCCGCCAACACTTTCACCGTCCCACGCATATAATAATGACATTCTCCACACACGAGAGTGCAGTAATAAGTATAATTCCCCGCCCTCGTTGCGTGTAAAGGCACCTCAACTGTATGTCCAGATTCTACTTGAATAGGTTCTAGGTTTAATTCAGGCACATAGAAACCGTGCGTTCCATCCGAACTGGAAAGCCGCAGTAAAACTTCTTCACCGGCTCGTACAACAATGGTAGCAGGTCGAAAGGTTTTCCACCAATAGTTTAGGCCGGTTACTTCCGCACTGGTCCAGACACCGTTTTTCATCACGCCAGTAAGGTGGATAACCCGAGTCGTTCCTTTCGCAACCCAAGGCCCATTTTGAAAGATAACGACCGGCAGCCCTATTAGGAGAGCAATCGTAACAACCGCAGCCAGAAGTTCCTGCAGACCCTTTTTCATAACGCGCTCTCCTTTCCACTATCAGGATGTTGTATCGTCACCCTGGCGGCACCTGGAAAACATTCCTTAACCAAATGACAATCACACAGCATACACTCGCCAACACATTTCGGACAGTGAATAATGACCGTACCGTCTTCAAGTTCTTCTACTGGAATGTCTTTTTTACATTCATCGCAATATCTGGTTCTGATTATGTTGTTCATATGCACCTCAACCGATAAAAAATTGTAGAAATGCCAATGAGACTGCCAGAGAGAAGGCGCCAACAGGGAGCAGACCTTTAAAAGCGGCCTGTGGAGAGCCAAAAAGACGTTCCCCAATCTGGTAACCACGATGCAGCGCATAAAACAACCCGGTCAAAAGGAGCCCGATCTGAACAAGACCAAGATACTCTGGCCATAGTGGTCTCCAAGGAAAGTCGGCCGTTCCAAACAAGTTCCATCCCCAGCCCAGCGGGTCGGATATGACCGAAACAATGTAAGAACCGTTTACGAAAAGTAAGGGAACACTAAAAGCGATCCACGCCAATAAACCTAACGGAACCAGCACAAAAGCATATCCCAGAAAAACCTCCTTTGCAGGGATGTGCGGTGCCTGAGCAAAGCGGCGTGCTAACCAGATGCATCCATAGAAGATTGCCGGAACGATTACCAGTGCCACTGACCATAGAATAAGTGTGTAAACCGCGAACCCACCCCACATACCTGTTTCTGCAACGTTGGCCCAGTCCTTAATCGTACCATTTGGCCCGAGAAGAATTACTGAATAAGCCATGGCCAGTGCTAACATAATGAACCCCTTCCAGGCCTCATCATAACCCTTGATTTTGGTATCTGCGGCAAATGGCCTGAGATTCAAGGCAATGTTATCATTCGGGCACGATTTCACACACTCCATACAAAGGCCGCAGTAGTTGTTTCGATCAAGTTTTCCCATATAAACAAGCCAGGGACATGCCCAGCCATTCTCGTTTCCGGCGCGGCAGGACTTGGTTCTGCACTTCAGACAAGCATCGGTATCCTTGGAGCGGAGCTCAATCGTAGAGGTCATGGCATACAGGCTGAGAAATCCACTCACCGGGCAGATGTAATTACAGAACGTCCTCATCTGATAAACCATGGCCAGAACCGTAGCCAATAACACCAGTCCACCCAAGACTTCCACAGTGACGATAGGACGGGTCACAAGATGAGCACTGAAGGTGCAGAGTGTCAGAAAAGCTATATTTTGCAGCCAAATGTTGGAAAATCTTTTTGGCCAACGACGATTGAGGCCATAGAGTTTGTTTCTTATCCCACGCGTCTTCCCTGGCCGCACCATGATCAATGCCATGCGCTGAAGCCAATCCCCAAAGAACGGCATTGGACACATGGTGCACCAAATCCGGGATGCAAAGGGTACCATCACGGCAATCAACATAAACCACCAGAGGATCCAGATAAATACAATAATGATGTTCTTATTACCTACGGGAGTGCCAAAAATTCCGGCAATAAAAAGTACATGGAATATGAGAAGATTTGGCAGCATCATGAGGAATTGAAATGAGCGCAAACGAACGAATCGCTTGAGGCCTGGAACCCACTCAAAAAGGTCAAGACGGAAGCCCTTGGCAGGAGAAACTTTCCGATCAGCTACGGTTGTCTCACTGCTATCGACTCTCTGCTCTGTCTCTGGTATTGCGGTTACGGACTCGCTCATTGTCCTGCACTCCTTTTTTCTTCGCCCTTTTCAGAATCTGCTATTTTTTCACAAACCGATTTTCAAAATCAACTTTCCACTTACGAAGGTCACCTTTTTTAACCGAAAACATTCATTAATGCGATTTCTCCTCCCAATCCGCCGCAGTTGAGGGAAGTTTTCCACGTGCCACAAACATCCACATCATCCCTAATAAAAGCCCGAAAACGGCTCCAACTCCGGCATGATAAGGCGTGTTGGGTTGAACAATGAGTTCCCCCTGCATGAATGGGTGCAGACTGCCACAGGTGTGGGAGCAGCGATATCGGAACTTTCCACGACGATTTGCAACAATGACTAACTCATCCACCTCCGACCACTCATCGCCTGTTGAAGGATGTCGAATATTAAAAGTCTTTTGGTGCGCAAAAACCTCAGCATCAACATCATATCCTTCAAGAAAAAATCCATGCACCACATCCAATGAAGCGAGCTTTATATGGAGGGTGTCCCCTCGGTTTACTCGGAAGACTGAGGGCTCAAAAGCGTATTGACGTGCTTTAATGACAATTTCGCGTCTAATAGGATCCGGGGAAGACCATCCCATGACCCCACCTATTATGCTTCCCATTATTGTAGTCAAAATCGGAAGGACCACTGGTTTTAGCTTAAAACGCATACTCCTATCCCGTTCCATTGTCAGTCAAGTCTTTGTTAATTATACAAAAGACGAATGCCAATTGACGAATCATGATCAGTTGACAGTTATCGGATACATGAATTTCCTTGGTCTGTAAGAATCGGATGTTATCTTTTCATGAAAAAATCAACCGTAATTTCACCTTCTTTAGGAACTTCTACTTCTTGGGGTTTCGCCTTGAGTTTTTTATGCCAGACTTTCAAGGTATATTTCCCAGCAGGCACGTTTTCAATGGTAAAGACGCCGTCTTTGTCTGTTTTGAAAAAGTATGGATTTTGAAGCACCACAATCCAGGCTTCCATTTCAGGGTGCACGTTGCAAAGCATGACAGAAACGCAGCCCCTTTCCTTAAAGGTATGGGATCGGGCTTCCCCCTTGGGCCAGGTGCCTAAGTTGAATTTCTCTGCGCATTTATCTGGGGTGAACACGTTGTGCAACACATCATCACTGTTGACGTAGTCCACGGTAGACCCCGCCAAAATAGGGAGTACATGAGGAACGAAGGTCAGATTCTTCTGATCCATTTTCGCATGTTCTTTGGGTGGTTGGAATTCACCTTCCACCGTGTCGATATAAACAACTACATCCTTGGCATTGCGAGCGCCCTTAACGGTTATCTTGCCTTTGATGGTGCCCGCCACCACACTACCAGCACACAAGAAAGCAATAAAAGCCAAAAGCGTCATCGAAATAATATTTGAACGATTCATACTGTCTTCTCCTTGGGTTAAGTAACACTGGAACCAGTGGTAAAAAGCAAATCGTTTGAACAAGCGAAACACCTTATGCCTTTTTGGAATTGTCTCAGATTCTACATCCTACCTCACCATGCCATAAAAAGAAACGCTTTTCTTTCAGCTAAAATCCAAATTGCGCTTGCAACACAAACAGATCTTTATTCTTGCTGGCATCATCCAAAGGAATAAAATACTCAGCCGTGAAGCGGACATTTGCCCTTGCGACTATTGTCACAGCCGGAATAATCGAAGTGACGGGATCAGTAACATCGTCATCCAGGTCTGAGTCAGTAAACTCAAACCGGGTCAAGCCAATAAGCCAGGGATAGAAGACGTAATTGCCTTCAACATACCAGACTAAGGATTGACGGTCCGGGGTTCCGGGCAATTCCGAGTTCATGTAAAGTACAGCACTATTAAGTATGAATCGGTTCATCCAAAAATCAACATCGCCCCCGAAAATTTGAAAGTCTTCGTCTACATTATTTTGTGTTGCCGTGCCGATGTAAAAGAATCCACCGAGACGCAGATTATTATCGACGTAGAAGGCCGATGCTTCCCCCTCTTGGCCTTCGGTGCCGCCGATTTGTCCCAGACCGCCAATTTTATAGGAAATACGACCATAAAAATCTTTTTCACTATTTACGTCATTTCTCCCTTGCCCATTGACTACACCTAATTTGAATCGATAGCCCCCTCGACCGCCGGCTCCGTTTCCTGCCCCCCAGAGCTCAATTCCGGCATGTTCATCCCGCAGACGGACTCGGTTACGGCTTCTAAAGCTGGATAAATTGTAATGGTTGCGAGTGAGCCGCAGGGGCTCCGGTGTCGGGTCTGGTGTGACGTTGCCAACCCGGATATGCCACTTTGGATTGAAATCCCACTGTAGATGAAACGGAAAAGCGAATTCTGTTTCGTTGTCCTCGTTTTCGATTTCCACTTCTCCAAAAAAGGACACATTCTCGCCAATCGTACCGCCAAACAGCACCTCTAACTCATGAGGGAATTCAAAACTGGACTTAATATCGGCATCCGGTTCGTAATTGATTCGACCGATTGCCTGAACCGCCAAAGGCAGACCCCCAGGGATGTCTGCGGGCCATATCGCATCAGGCCACACCCTTTTGTAACTTTCAGATCCTAAGCTAACAGGCTCTTCTTTCCTGTAGTTTTCATCACCCCCAGGATAACGATAGCCATTGTTCTTAAACGCCTTCCCAAAGCCATTTAGCTTAGGATAAGCATAATGACAGGTCGAGCAACTGGTCTTGTACTTCCGTGCCCAGGCGGGAATGGCTTGAGCGTGTTTGGTGGACACAAATGTAATCCACAAAAAAGCTAAGCTCATTGCAACCAAAAAGGTTTTTTTCATGATAGGCTCCTCCTACTTTCTTTATTAGAATTTCAATTAGTTTCAATAAGCGTTTTAACTTAGGTCAAATGGTGTGCCATAAAAAACAAATGTAACATATCAATGGACAAGTGGTTGAGTTTTTGAAAGTTGCAGTTCACAACATAATAAGACAATTTTCTCCAAGAAACATGGAAATGTCACATTTTAGGTGACAGCGTGCCACCTAAAATATGGCAGTTAAATCAGCATGGGTTTGAATTTGGGTCGGTGTGAATCGGTTTTGAATTTTCGAAATAGCGTGAAGGCCGGTTTACAGTGCCCCATCTTAACGGTACTCACTAGAATCAATCCCATATTTTTTCATCAGACGCTGGAAACTTTGCCGCTGGATGTGCGCTTCTTTGGCCGCCGCGGTCACATTGCCTTTATTAGCACGCAATCGTTCAATAATAAATCTCTTTTCAAAGGCTTCGATAACATCTCGTCGTGCTTTTCGCAAAATAGAACTGGTGATAGGTATAACTGAAGAAAGATCCTTAGGGCTCATGTTATTTTGCTTTGGCATGCAATATGCCGTAAGAATACCTCGCTTTGTACAATTCTTTTATTCCCTGTTATTAGTGAGACTAATGAACTGGTTTTTTAATATATTAATTTCTTTTCTTGTTGAAACACTAATTATTTTTGGCACCGTCTGCAATCCATTTGCCTATGAGATCGACCGCCCGAATAGGCAAGCCGGTTGTCGGGTCCGTAATTGTTGGGCCATCTCGATTAGATTCATCAAGAAAGAATGGCCAAGCTGGTGGCGGCATGCGATTGTCTCGCAGTCGATGGCGAAGTTCGCTGTTTTGCCAATCAAAATCACCAGCTCCGGGCGCGCTCTCACCAAATAAGGACTCCCCGGGTGGGTCTTCCAAGCTGTCTATACCTATCATCATTCCAGCATGGCTGGATAAATCCATCTGATGCGCCGAGTTATCACTGATTGCAAAATGACAACCAGTGCAGGCCTGAGAGTCCTGAAACCACATATTGCTTCTGATGAACAATGGCTGTATGTCTGTTGCGAAATCGAGACTGGTAAACGAGAAGCCTGTGCCCTGGTACGTGAAAGTGTTCGGGTTGTTAGGTACGCCGGCTTCCACCCAGGCTTGTATTAACCCGAGGGCGTTAGGAACGTTGTCCTCATTGTCCCAACTGGTGTAAGACCAGCGTTTGGGAACCAGGTGACCGGGATTGCTTGGGTCTTCTGTCAAGTCTGGGCCATTGCGGTTACTTTCGTCCCGGAAGAAAGTCCAGCCTGGCATCTCAGGCATGCGATTGTCGCGCAAACGGGCGCGCAGCTCACTGTGTTCCCAGTCAAAATCGCCAGCCCCTGGAGAGCTTTCACCTAATAAAGACTCACCAGGTGGGTCCTCCAAAGAGTCTGCGCCTTTCATAAGTCCATCCCAGCTCGTTAAGTCAATCTCATGCGCCGACTCGTCGCTGACAGCAAAGTGACAATTGGTACAGGCATTGGCGCCAGAATACCAAAAATTAGGCGTTGTAAACATCGGAAGGATATGTTGGGAAAAACTAACTTCTGAGGCGAGAGCCTGCTCCACTGTGACCGTAATATCTTTGCTGGCATTACTTTCGTTACCCGTGACATTTATGAAAACGATCCCTGGCGAGACACCAGCTACCATACCAGTTTGATCGACCGTTGCGATGCTGGGATTACTAGTTCTCCATGTGTAGGTTTCTTGACGGTCCGATGTCGTAACTGTAAACTGTTGAAATTCACCTACTCGGACCGTTGCTGTTGATGGTTCTACGGTCAAATATGGAGCCGCCGGTCCTTGAGGACCAACATCCCCTTCTGGACCTTCACATCCGATAAGACTAAGCATGAAAAGCACCGACCCAAGTAACAGCAAGTTCGTTTTCATCTCATCGACCTCCTTTTTGATAAATATTTAATTCGTTGTTCATGACTCTGTTACAAAAATGTATGAAATTCAATGAAGAATTGATCTTCTTTTTCACGCGGTTTTTGTGGGATGCTATCTAACCTGCGGTAGAGGGAACGAAATTGAAAAAACGGTGTGACAAAAAATTCAACACATACGGTGATGACGTCACGCTCATCTTCGGCAATATTCTCAAATGGGTCGTAGAAATCATACGCAAATTTTAGGTTGAGGCCGCGTAGCAATAGAACATCGAGTTCAGCAAAAAATGCAAATTGGTCTGGTGGATTTGGTCCTTTAACTTCCTCCTCAATGACATCTACCTCTGCGAGTCCCGTAAAGCGTCCTGCATTAAATCCAACAAATCCTCCATAGGTATATCTCAGTATATCACCTACACGGTTACGCGCAAAGGAGCCGCCGATTCTAAAGTGACGAGTAACATACGACCCAACGGTTGAAAACTGTTTGTCTTCATTGTCATCCGTTCCACCTTGAGTACCATTACTCAACGCCAATAGGAGCGAGAAAGGCCCAGGTTCAATTCCAATCTCGCCGCCGATATCCTGATTGTCATAGTTAAAACCGGTCTTTTGGCGAATGAATGAATCATCGTCCAACAGGCGAAAGCCATACGGTAACAACATCCGCCCCGCCTTCAAGTAGCTGTTGAAGGGTAGATTCTTAATAATTACTAAGGCTTCGCGGTTGGAAGCGCCTGAAGGGGCAAAGGTTTCGTCCACATAAGCGATTATAAGATCTCGTACGACCTCCATTTCCAAATAGACGTTACCTTCAGTGATGTCAAAAGTGTTGTCGCGAGGCAGTTCGCTACGCGGACGGCGTCCCTCACCGAAGGTGGTCTTGTTGCTCACGCGAAAGTTGCCACCAATAGAGACTTGATCATTTAGCCTGCCGGTAAAAAACGTTTTGTTGTTCTTTATATTTGGCGTGATGAAGGGCAAAAACGTTTGGCTGTAGATCACACCGAATTGGGTTCGCTTCCCACCGCCGGACCGGTTTACATGACACTGGCTGCATTTGAATCCTGTACGGACGGCGAGGTATGGCTCTGCCAGAGAAGGGATAGAATACAGTAAAGAAATAAGCATTCCAAGCCAAAGAGAGTTTCCTGCAGGAGACAACGCTAATTTTTGTTTCATATCGACTCTCCTTCTTATTTAATTTCTGGGGGCGCCGCTGGCAATCCAGCGTCGAACCGCTTTGATCTGGTCCGCAGGAATGGGTGTTAAGTTCAATGGCATGCGGCCGCCGATAATGTCCGGCCCCCCTTCCAGTTTACGAACAACATAGCTATCGTCGGGATTGAAAGGTTCCACGCGGAAGTACTCTGGTTTCTGCCTACTGCGAACGTTGACAATGTTGTCAAAGGCTTTTCCTTTTTCGAGACTCATCCCTTGAGGCGCCGTGGCACCTGCATGACATTGGGTGCAAATGGGACTGAAGATAAAGTTTTGAATGTTTGTAAAAGTGGGTTCAAACGGCAAAATCTCTTCGGTGATTTCCAAACGAATTTGTAGATCGAACCTCGGGGATTGCTCGTCATTGCAAATGATGCGCACGGCGCCTTGATGGATGCCAGCCACAAGACTCGCTTGGCCCAAAGTCGCCTGAATCGAGAACGTCTCCGCCGCACCTAATTCCACAGGCGGAGTTACCGATTGAAGCGTTATCCAAGGAACAGTCGCTTCGATGGCAGTGATCACCAAAGGTTTGCCTCCAACATTTTGTATCTGAACGGTAATGTCTGCCATTTTGCCCTTCTCGAGGGTAATATTAATCCTTGAAGGTAAAACACTTAACCGAGGTGGACCAAGCGGATTGCCTAAAGGATCCAAAGCGGACCCATCCCCTGCGCAAGATACCCAAAAAAATATGAGTAACAACGCAAACGATAGCGCAAAAAGAAGCGTGACTAATATCTTCATGGCTATCCTCCTATTGGGTTTGGTCAGTTTTCTCAACAAACAGCTTGTAGAAAAGACTCTTTTTCTTGGAAAGCGATTTAACGAAATGTACCAGTGACCATGCCCGTCTCGCGGCTAATTTCTCTTGCTCCTTTTCTGACATCTTCTCGATTTCTTCTTCGGTTGGCTGTGAATCGAGATAGGCCTGCAGAGCCTCCACCTCGCTTTCTGAGTAGAATTCTCTGTAACTAGAAAGGTCTCCGATGCTGTCCCCTCCGAAAAGAAAAGCTTCCGCATAAGAAGGCATGGGGGTGCCATTCAAGCCGGTATTGAACGTCTTATAGACACTACGGTTATCGTTCCCTCCCTTATAATTGCCAATCGTGAAGTCAAAGGGTTTAATTTTGTAGCCCCACTCGTCCACTAAATCATTAGCAGATTTGCCGTTACCCTTACCTCGTACGCCATGACAGACCCAACACTCCATAATCATGTAAAGACCCTTACCTTCGGCAATGCTTTGGGCCGTGACTTCAGGTTCAGGCGGAATAGTAATTGGGGTCCTAACAGCGAATTTTTCAAATTTACCAGAAAAAGTCTTGAGATAGGCGACCACGTCGCGGCGTTCTTGTTCGGCCAATAGCTTGTCCCACGCCGGCATCATGGTTCGTGGAATACCGTTGGTAATAATCTGATACAAATCATCGTCGGTTGGCAGCTCACCACTCGGTGTCGACCGAAATTTGTAGGTGCCGGAAGTGAAATCTCTTGGACGAGGATCCAGGGCTTCTGCCGCTGGACCGTTTCCGTTCCCATTCACGCCGTGACAGGCAGCACAAGCCTGTTTGTAAATCTGCTCGCCGCGGATCACACTGGCTGTTTGTTCCCACGGCTTTAACACCCTAGTCTTAATGCCCTGACTAAACATACTAATGGGTAGTAATTGGATGAAAAGCAACAGAATTAAGCTCAGACACCTAAGAAAAGTTGGTCTGTGGCAACGCATAAATGGCCCTCCTGAAAACTGAGAGTAGAATGATAAAAATTGTTTCAATTGAAATAAATGATCGGATATAGGATTTGTGATAAATCGCGATATTAAATAGAACAAAAAAACAACTTAACACGATTTCTTTTGATCGTTTGGTATCCCTTTTTCACAAAATCTTAAATTAAATGATCATAGAGGTCAGCAAAGATGATTTAATTTACTACTCTTCAAAAGATGTGCCATGAAAAAACAACACCAGCTTGTAAGTGAACAAGTTTCTAGTTTTATTACCGTTAGTAATTCAAACATAACAAAAAATCTCTAGACTTTTTTAAAAAGTGTCACATTTTCGGTGGCAGGGTGAAACGTAAACTGTGGCACTGGTTAGATTAGATTTCGGATTTAAATATTATTCATTTGCTTTTGCCGTCAAAAACCAAAAAAAGTGAAAAAATGAAAAAAAACCTTGACAAATTCAAAAATGTTGTTTATATTGCGAACAGTTCGGACCTCGTATTATTTGAATCAGGAATTATCATGTCTGATCTTGAAGAAAAATCTAAGGAACTACACGAATACATCTACATCTTAGTGCACCGTTTTATGATACTTCAATGCGGGTGTCTAAGTAATCCAGCCGGTAATTTGAGTCTGCAAGAGTTGAAGGTTATTGATTTTCTCGGCAGACATGGCCCCAGCATCATGCGCAAAATCGCCGATCATCTCATGCTCGCGGTCAGCACCATGACCGGAATCGTGGATAAGCTGGTACAAAAAGAGCTGGCGATTCGAGAGACACCGGAAGAAGACCGCAGAATCGTGCGGGTGGAATTGACCGACAAAGGTCAGCAGATTTGTCAAATGAACTTGGATACCTACATGGAACTGAGTCGCGGCATGCTGGAAGCGCTCAATGAAGACGAGCAAGAGATTCTGTTGGTCTTGCTGCGGAAGATCATTCGGAATAACCAGATGGAAAACATGACTGCCGCAGCCTAAATTTGGATTTTTAATATGGGCTTTGAAACACAAGGCCTATTTTTTTATAGATATATTTCGTATTGCAAAGTATTTAAACTTCAAATTATCCAGAAAACATAGCACTACAACGACACTTTGTCATTCTGAGGAGTGAAACGACGAAGAATCTTATTCGATGAAAATGAAGTTCAAGTCAATTATAAGATTCTTCACCCGATCAATCGGGTTCAGAATGACATAATTGGAGGAAGTGTCGTTGTAGTGATAGAAAGGGTAAGATAAATGAGACGATTCGCTATGCTGGTGACCCGATATCCCAAATGGGTATTGGCAGCCATCCTTGTCATTACAATTTACCTAGGATTTGGGATTTCCAAATTGCAAACCCGAAACAACTATGATGCGGAATTGCCGAAAGAGGACCCGATTGTCAGAACGAATGATCGCTTTGCAGAAATCTTTGGCGAAAAAGACGTGATTATGATTGGCATAGAGAGCGATGATATTTTCCAAGCAAGAACTCTACAAAAAATCGCTCTTATCTCTGAAGATTTGAAAAACGTGAACGGCGTTATCGAAGATGAAGTCACGAGTCTTTCTACGGTCAACAACATCAAAGGAAGAGATTGGGGGCTTGAAGTCGGGCCTTTCATGAAAACCGTTCCCAGAACAGAAGCTGAGATTGAACGACTGAGGGCCGATGTGCGTTCCAACCGACTGATCTACGGGAGGCTGGTATCTGAGGATGAAACGGCCACCCTGATCACGGCAAATATTGAGCGAGGTTACGATCAAGGGAGGGTTTATGATCAGATTCAGAGAATCCTTGAAAAATACCGAGAGCCGGAAAAAATCTACACCACCGGTGAGCCGATTATGCAGCAGGAAATCGATCTGGGGATTCAAGGCGATGTCTCATTTCTACTTCCCATTGCGCTAACATTAGTCTTGATCGGCTTCTTTGTCTCTTTCAGAACCTGGCGGGGGGTCTTTTTACCATTCGGTGTGGTAGCGCTTAGCATTTTCTGGACCATGGGGCTGATGGGTCATGTGGGATTGCCATTAACCGTGGTCTCCTCGGCTCTTCCCATGCTGCTGGTGGCCGTGGCCAGCTCCTATGGCATTCACATCGTTCATCGTTACTACGAGGAAATTCGTGGACGGGATAGAGTTGATGGAACGCGCACAGCTACCGAGAAAATTACCCCGCCGATTCTAATGACCGGAATCACTTCGGCCTTAGGTTCCGCGACCTTGATGATATTTCGTGTGGTTTCCATTCGAGAGTTTGGCATCATCACGGCGATGGGTATTTTAGCGGCATTAATTTTGTCCCTTACCTTCACCCCGGCTGCGCTGGCTATGATGAAAAAATCATCTAAAAAGCAGAAACGACCGGCGAAGGGTTGGATAGAACGGGCACTCACTTATTTGGCAGAGCTCTCCCTAGCTAACAACAAGTCGATTTTAGCAATAGCGGCTGTGGTGATATTGATTTCCATGTTAGGTATCAGCAAAATCAAAGTCGGCAACGATTTTGTCCAGATGTTTCCAAAACACCACCGTGTCCGAGAGACTTTTGAGATGTTTAATGAGAAGTTGGGTGGGTCGAGATATTTCAATATCATGATCGAAGGAAAAAACTACGACTCGATTAAAGATCCTCTCCTGCTGCAAAAGATTTTCGCGTTTCAACAGTTTGCTGAGGGTTTTGAAGAAGTGGGCTACACCAGCTCTTTTGCGGATATCATCCAGCACATGAACAAAGTGATGCACGGCGACGACCCGCAGTACCATCGAATCCCGGATTCGCAGGAGCTTATCGCCCAGTATCTCCTGCTCTATTCTATGTCCGGAGATCCCGGCGATTTTGACGACCTGGTTGACTACGACTATCAGCGAGCCAAAATTCGGGTGATGGTTAAGACCTCTGAGCAGGAAGCGCATAAAAGCCTCTATCAAGCTTTTCAGCACTACGTGGACACACATTTTGATGCTGGCGTCAACAACGAGTTTGGCGGTCTGCTGATGGTCTGGATTGCGCAAATCAGATATATTGTCACAGGTAAGATTCAAAACATCGTTCTCGCGGTTGTCATCGTTTTCCTGTTCTGCGCTTTTGTATTTCGTTCCCTGGCAGGCGGTTTATTCAGTATCACCCCTCTTGTCGTCGCTACACTGCTGACCTTTGGTCTCATGGGATTCACGGGAATCCGTCTGGATATGGGTACGGCTATTATCACAGCCATTGCCGTTGGCATTGGGGTAGATTTCGCCATTCACTACATCAGCCGATTCAAAGAGGAAATCAGAAATACTGGAGAGCTTAGAAATTCGACAGCTAATGCCATGGGGTCTTCAGGGAAGGCCATTATTTACGATATGATGTCCAACATCCTTGGTTTTGTCGTGTTTATTTTTTCTGGATTTCTCCCTATTCAATATTTTGGCTGGCTCATTTCACTGACCATGCTGACGGTGGGATTCGGCACCCTCGTCATTCTGCCAGCATTGTTCGCCACCTTCAATCCCAAATTCGTTCAAGGGAGAGGGCCTGCGTATGAACCTCCTGTGATAAAAAGCAGAATGCCGGTAGTAGCGCCTATTGTAGCGGATGACAGAACTCATGTCAAATATTTTTCTTATGAAAGGATCAGCAAGATGAACGGACCGCAGCGCGATCTCGGCTATGGCTCTCCTGAAAGCACTCCCGAAGAAAATTCAGGAAAGCATTGCGTCTTATGTAGGTTGTGTTAGAAGAGCGATACTTGTTGAGGAGTACAAAAATATGGTTGAATCGTCTGGATTGAAAGATGCAAAATTGACGTACAGAGAGACCTCGAGTTGTATCGAACCAGACGCAAAAGAGCCGATCGGCCGGCCTGTTTTGGAAGCTTAGGAGAGAATGAGTGGTGAGTGCTTATCTGGAAGGACAGAAACAATAAGATATTGATTTAGGCAACTTCTTTTATCCTGAGATGTTAAAGAAATTGTCCCATAAGACAACATAAAGGTGTATCCTTTCCTAACTGACCTTCGTCTAAACGGTCAGAAAGGAGGTGATACACCATCATGGACAATCGAATTAAAGAATTGATAGCTGTCGGAGCCTCGGTTACAGCCAATTGCCAGCCTTGTCTAAGCTACCATGTCAGCAAGGCTCAAGAAAATGGGGCCAGCGAAAAAGAAATTATGGAAGCCATTGCCGTGGCAACGATGGTAAGAAAAGGCGCCATGACTAAGATGGAGCAGTTTGTTGCAACTATCTTGAACCAAGTTGAAGCTACTCAGGATGGTTCGGATGAAGGATGTGGATGCAGTGCATAAATGGGTCCTTGTTTACTTCTCAGGCGCAATTATTGCGGTGGAGTGCCCATGTGGCACTCTACCCCAATGTTCAGCACTTCGTACAGAGCAAAGATATTAAGTGAAGTGGCGTTTTACCACAGAGGAGAAAAGCTTGATGACGGTAAGTGAAAACATTCAGACTATCTACGATAAGTATCAGCCCAAAATACGCCGCTATCTGACGCGGTTAGTCGGTGAACATGAGGCTGAAGATTTGGCTCAAGAAGTTTTTATGAAAATAAGTCAATCATTACAAAATTTCCGTGGTGACGCGCAACTCTCTACCTGGATTTATCGCATTGCGACCAATACCGCGTTAGACCGGTTGCGCAGTCCTTCTTTTCAACAAAGAGTTCAGAAAAGATTATCGAACAATTCAATTGTAAAAAGCCCTAAAGAGATAGAGGATAAGAATGTCTGGACAGGACAAAGAACGCTTTCTGTTGAACAACAGATTGTGCAAAAAGAAATGAATGTGTGCATCCGAGCCTTTGTTGAGAAGCTCCCAGAGAATTACCGCACGGTTGTGGTTCTCCGTGAGCTGGAAGGACTGAAAAACCGAGAGATTGCCGATATTCTTGGCATCAGCTTGGATACGGTTAAGATCAGATTGCATCGTGCCAGAGCCAGACTCAAGCGAGAACTGGAGTCGCATTGCAGTCTATATCGCAATGACGAAAATGAATTAGCGTGTGACGTCAAAAGCGTGTATTAACGTACTTTGGGGCTGTCCAAAAAGTCTGATTGTTACGTCATTTTGAGGAACGAAGTCACGAAGAATCTCCAGATTTACGCACGAAACGGGAGATTCTTCGCTGCGCTCAGAATGACCAGGTTACCTTTTTGGACAGCCTCAAGGTAATATTGAACGGAGAGAAAAATGTCCACCCTCGCCTGGAGCTAAAGATTGGTATGAGGTGTTCTTGACCACGGATGAAAAATATTGAAAGATTGGAGAGAACAACCTGAATGATGTAAGCATTAAATTTGCTGAGCCGAAAGATGAAGCTTTTATCAAGAATCTATTGACGGAAGCAGACCTACCGCATGAGGATATTGCCGATCATTTACACCACTTTCTGCTGGCCAAACATGAGGATCATCTCGTTGGAGTTGTAGGCCTGGAAGTGTATGGCGAATTCGGACTCCTGCGGTCGCTGGCAGTAGCGGCGCCTCATCGGGGGAAAGGTGTGGGCAAGATGCTTTACGAGAACCTCATGGCTTATGCTCGTCTCCAGGGTGTCATAGAACTGTACTTGCTGACCACCACAGCGGAAGCGATTTTCGCTAGGTTTGGCTTTATTAAAGTGGACAGAAATAGCGTCCCTGAACCCATTCAGAGCACCAGGGAATTTCAAAGTCTTTGTCCTTCCACTGCGGTCTGCATGACGAAGAAGATACAAGAGGAGGAAAGATCATGAAAACGTTTATCTTATTAATCCTGGCTTTGATCTGGATTGAAAACGTGCAATCGCAGGACCATACCGCCATAGCAGAATTTCACCAAAAACTAGTTCAGATAAAAGATGTAATGACACACTTTCCGCACAATGCCTCCGCACCAACTGTCCCATCGTTTCAGAATGCCCAGTTGAACAGCGGTCCGCTCGGCGGTCCATCGTGTTCTCCATTGAGTACTTCGTGGCGACCTGTTCAAGTCGAACTGCAGATGAATCCGCAGCAAGACCTGGTCATTGGCTGGAGCGACCCTAACCAAGAAGTCACCATTACAGATAATTATTTCTTGGAAGGTAACATCATCGTTGTGAATCATGGCACACTAAACTTGATAGACGCTGACTTTGTACTCAAAGGGAACATCATTGTAACGGACAGCGCGCAGTTCCACATTCAGGGCAGTCAGCTAACCGTACTGGCAGAATATCTTTATCAATATTTTATTTGGGGTGTCGGCCATAGTGTCATCACCTTTGACAGCAGCGAGATTTCAACTAATGGGCAAAGCTGGAGCGCAGCCTTCGGGGAAGATGCTCGCATTGTTTTCCACGATACGCATTTCAATGAGGTGATCACCGCCGGGCTTTTCGGCAAGCCCACGGTCGAAATTCTGCGCTCAAACCCTTTTGAATGGGTTCTTTTTGATAGCACTAAGATTACCGTTTCCCATGCCGGCCCTCATATTTTCTGGTTTGTCTTTCCCGATTCCAGTCAGGCCACGCTTTCATTCCCGGACGGGGAATTTGTTACGGATTTCTCCATTTCTGCGGATAACCCAGACATCGGCGGAATAGGATATACCTTTGATATCGACTCTACAGCCGATGTGTTTTGGGGGCTTATTCTTCAGGAAGGGTCCGATGTGACGGTACGGGATTCCTTTCTGCGAACCACCGGGATTCAGGTCTTGACAGGCGACTCGCTGGAAGTTTCGGGTCTGGTCAATGATCAATATTATGAGAATTTTACCGCTCCCATTTCTGACCGGCGTTTCCACTTGATTAATACCACCCTGAAAACCTGGAATGTATACCCGTGGGGCGTCAAACAGCTAGCCTTGAATAACAGTATCATCGGAGAATTGGGAGCAGCCGGCAACACGGAAACCACAGTAGAATCCTCCATGGTCGATGGCAGCGGCGGCTATGTTTTTACGGAGGACAGCAGCTCTACGGTTTTTTTTCTATCCAGTATTTTCAGTCATAACATTGCCAGAGGGCGCTCTCTGCAAATACATCTCTTCTCATCTTCTCTCATGGGAGATATCATTGCCACAGATGCCTCAGTAATGGTGTTCGTCAATTCGCTAATGCAGCAAATCCCGACGGCCAGGGACACCTCTGCCATTGTAGAAATGGCCATCAACCCGCCTGAGAATCCCACGGTGAATCAACTGCTTCCGGTCACAGGCACTGCCGTGGTCTCCGCAGGCCCATTCCTTCCTCTTGATTTGCAACACTATCGGCTGCAATACGGGATTGGCCCAGAACCGCAAGAGTGGATTCAAATCGGCTCCATTCACACCAACGAACTACGAAACGATGTCCTGGAAACCTGGGATACGCACGGGCTCGAACCAGGCCCTTATGTCCTCAAACTGGCCCTCTTCCTTTCGGAGGCGGACAGTTTGGAAGCATTACAATGGGTCTATTTACAGGAGGCGACCGTAACGTCCATTTCTGAGACTGAAAGCAAAAGGCCGAAGACATTTTCACTATCTCAAAACTTTCCCAATCCTTTTAATCCGGAAACCACGATTCAATATCAGCTCCCAGAGGATAATCGGGTTACACTCAAGATTTACAATCTGCTGGGAGAGGAAGTGCGAACCCTTGTGGATCAACAGCAGCCAGCCGGCAGCCATACCGCAGTTTGGGACGGCCGAGATAATCACGGGCGGATGGTAGGTACAGGCCTCTATCTCTACCGACTTCAGGCAGGGGATAAAATAGTCAGCAACAAGATGTTATTTTTGCAATGAATATCCGAGGCGTTAATCAAGCAAAAATGGATTAAAGAGCGGCTGATTGAATAGGATTATGTTCCGATATTCACCCAATAGGAGGTTCAACATGATGAAAAACTCGATTATTCTTACGTTGGCGGCTGCATTCGTGCTACTACTTGGCACAAAATACATCTTTGGTCAAGACTTCTCCGCTCTGGAAATCATGAAAAAGAATGATCAGCAGCGCAAGTCAAGGGATGAACGGGTGGAGCTGACGATGAAGCTCATCAACAGAAAAGGAAAAGAACGGGTGAGAAAAGTAAGCCAGTTTACCATGACCGATGCCAGCGACAATCAGAAGTCACTCATCCGCTTTTTGTCACCAGCGGATGTGAAAGGGACAGGATTACTGACCGTCGAACATAGCAACAGAGACGATGACCAGTGGCTCTATCTGCCAGCGTTGAAAAAGGTAAGACGCATTTCTGCCAGTGATCAATCGGATAACTTTATGGGTACTGATTTTGCTTATGAAGACCTGGGCAGCGAAGAGCTGGAAAATTACGACTACAAATTACTTGGGACTGAGAATCTCGATGGCGTTGAATGTTACCTCATCGAGGCCGTGCCAAATAATGAAAAAGAAAAGAAAGCAAGCGGTTACAGCAAAAGGCACCTCTGGATTCGCAGGGACAATTTCGTCGGAATCCTGATCAAATATTATGACAAGAAAGGTGAGCTTTTGAAGATATTCAAAGCCAGTGACATCCGACTGATTGAAGGCACGAATAAATGGCGAGCCCATCGTATGGAGATGGAAAACGTACAGACCAGACACAAAACCGTGCTTCTTTTTGACAATTTTGCGATCAATCAAGGATTAAAAGGCAAACTTTTTACCCAGAGGTATTTGCAAAGGGGAAGGTGAAGATGGAAGATGGAAGATGGATGATGGATGATGGATGATGGATGATGGATGATGGGAGATGGGAAATGGAAGACGGAAAAAGGGGACGCAGATTTCTACTGATGAACGCTGATCTTTTCAAGGATCGCTCAGGACAACATGGCCAAAGCGATCGGGGAATAACTAATCTGGATTATTGTTCGAATTGTTCCATTGTTCTACTGTTGGCCATGACTAACTTCAACAATAGAACAATGGAACAATCGCAATTTGTTATTCCCAAATGTACACAAATTCTTGCAATATCAGAAATCCGAAAATGTTTTCAAGGAAAATTGCATTAGTATTCAGCATCCTGCTATTTAACCGGGCATTCTTAAGCGCCCAGGAGTTTGAGACAGGCGGCTTTGTAGAGATCGACCATATCTCGTACTTCAAGAATAGCGATGCCAGCAAAGTCAACAGTCGCAACCAGGGCATTCTGCAACTGGAGCTCAGATCAGAAGTGGGGGACAAGACCTCGCTCTTTTCCGCCTTGGAATTTCGCGAGGACCAGTCCGATCCATCAAGAAACCGAATATATCTTGATGAGGCGTACCTCGATCTCTATCTGGGTAATTTCGATTTTCGAATTGGCAAACAGATCATCCTCTGGGGTCAAGCCGATGCCATCAATCCTACTGACAACATCACCCCCTGGGATTTCAGTGATTTCCTGGACACCGACGATGAACGCCTTGGAGTGGTTGGTTTGAAAGCCAACTATTATATTGGTAATTGGGCGCTGGAAGGGATTCTGGTGCCGACTTTTACACCGAGCGTTTTGCCTCAGGAAAACTCCCGCTGGTTTCCAAACTTTCCTAAAGAAATCCCTGTTCCAGGCAATACTACGCCAGGTCCAACCATGGTTCAAGCCTCATACAGAATGCTTCGTTCAATCTTACCAGACGAAAGTTTCCACGAAGCGCAATTTGCCGCTAAGCTCTCCGCAACCGTGGCCGGGTGGGATGCGTCCGTGAGTTACTACTCTGGCTGGAACGATCTGCCAGCGATTCATCAAACACAAGTTTTCAGCGAGGA
Organism: bacterium; assembly: GCA_046758765.1. Taxonomy (GTDB): domain Bacteria; phylum Zhuqueibacterota; class Zhuqueibacteria; order Oceanimicrobiales; family Oceanimicrobiaceae; genus JBHIAW01. The sequence continues at coordinate 4,795 of JBHIAW010000012.1, read as the reverse complement.
CTCCATTTTTGTCACCCTTCAACCGCAATATCATCGTCGCAGAATCATCGGGGCTGATTTTTCCACGACCTTGGGCAAAGTGGGCCTTCGAGGAGAAGCGGCTTACTACCTTACCGAGGACCCAGATGGAAAAGACCCGGAGATTGATGACCCGTACTTTCAATATGTCATCGGAATAGACCGAACCTTGAGCAACCTGATTGGCAAGAACAATTTGTTCGTACTTTTGCAGTGGATTCAGGAAATACCGAAAAACAAGGTTCAATACCGGAAAGACGACCTAAATCACATCTTCCAGAAATCGGTAACCGCAAGACTTGAATATGAACTCGGAGACTTCAGCAGGGTGATCCTCGAGGGCGTTTACAACTTGAAGGGAAAGGATTACTACTTGCGTCCTAAATTCTCCTACGATATCACCGACGGCGCCTCATTGAACATTATTGGTTATGTTTTGGGTGGAAGGTCGGACGCCTTTTTCGGCAGCTTTAGAGACAACAAAAGAGTACAGGTGAAAGTAAAGTATAGTTTTTAGCTGAACCAGGGATTCATCAAGGGCAGCGGGACAAATCGGCCTTGCAAGCAATTTTCTGACCCTTAGCGTAAAGGAGGCCTCCGCACGCCGTTGCGATAATTTCCGCAACAATCATAATAACAAGCCCAGTTTACCGAAATTCGCTGGAATCAATGCCATACTTTTTCATAAGCCGCTGGAAGCTCTGACGCTGTATTTGAGCTTCTTTGGCGGCGGCTGTAACGTTCCCTTTGTGGGCCCGCAGTCGCTCAATCAGAAATTTTCTCTCGAAAGCTTCGATCAAGTCACGGCGAGCTTTATTCAAAACCGGACTGGTGATGGAAATATCAGAGGAAAGACCGTTTTGGGTTCTTTTCAGTTGTTGCGGCATGGAATCGGGTAACAGAATTTCCCCTTTTTCAATTGCTGCGCCATGCTCTATCGCATTTTCCAATTCCCTAACATTGCCTGGGAAGGAGTAAGTTTTCAACATCTGCATCACTTCATCTGAGATGATGTGCACATTTTTGTTCAACTGTTGATTGTATTTGGCCAAGAAATGATTCGCCAAGATAGGAATATCGCCACGTCGTTCTCGTAAACAAGGTAATTTGATATTCATCACATTCAATCGGAAATAAAGATCTTCTCGGAAATTGCGCAAACGAATTTCTTTTTCTAAATCCCTGTTAGTGGAGGCGATAAAACGGGCTTTTACCTCGATGAGCCCATGCCCTCCCAGCCGTTCGAATACGCGCTCTTGCAACACCCGCAGCAGCTTCTGCTGGAGTTTGGGCGACATATCTCCGACCTCGTCCAAATAGATCGTGCCTTGCTTTGCAATTTCAAATTTGCCCAACTTTTGTTTGTCAGCTCCGGTAAAGGCGCCTTTTTCATGCCCGAAAAGTTCGCTTTCTAATAAGGTTTCAGGTAATACCGTGCAGTTGATCGCAACAAAGGGTTCTGAGGCAAAAGAACCACTGTTATGAATAGCCCGAGCAACCAACTCCTTGCCCGTGCCGCTTTCACCCATAATCAGTACGTTCGTTGTGTTGGGGGTTGTAGTGATGACCCCAATCCTTTTATAGACTTCCTGCATCTGAGGGTCATTACCGACAAGTTCGTATTCCTCACTTGGGCGATTTAGCTGGGCTTTCAGGTCCGCCACCTCACGTCGTAGCCTTACCATCTCCAAGGCCCTTTGCGTTACTACCCGAACCTTGTCCACATCTAACGGCTTGGTTAGATACTCATAGGCACCAAGCTGAACGGCTTTTACCGCCGTCTGCATCGTGCCGAAGCCAGTAATAACAACCACCGGGACCTGGATACCTTTTTCTTTGATTTCTTCCAATGCTTCAAGGCCTGATTTCTTAGGCATGGCAATATCCATGAAGACAAGGGTAGGCCTCTCTGACTCCAGCTTTTCCAATGCCTCGGTTCCAGTGGTTGCCGTGACTACAACAAAACCATCCTTTTCAAAGGTTTTCTGAAAAGCGAATTGAATGTTCTTGTCGTCGTCCGCGATTAATATCTTGGTCTTACTCATTTATTGTACATCATAACATAGAAAAGCTTAAGAACATAAATAAAGCTCCGTCCTATACGGGAATGTAAATAGTAAAACAACTCCACTTTCCAAATTGACTCTCGGCCTTCACAATGCCACCGTGCTCGTTGACCACGCGCTTGACAAAGGAGAGTCCCAATCCGGTTCCGTTGACCTTGGTGGTGAAAAAGGGGTCGAAAACACGCTTTAAATGTTCTCCAGGAATTCCACAGCCCGAATCTTGGACTTCGATCTTGATGACCTGCCTTCCTTTCTCAAGCACAACTTCCTGTACACCTACCGCCACGTTTTCCTCTGCGGCAACCCTTACCTCGCCCAGATCACGCAGTTTTCTCGTCAGAGTCTTCAACTCGGAACGTATGCGGATCTTTCCACTCGTTTCCATGGCCTGTGATGCGTTTAGAATCAAATTGACCATTGCCTCCTTTATATGTTCACGGTCTAACTCAAGGACTGGCAAATGAGGCTCAAGCTTGACTTCCAACTCAATGCCGTTACGAGTGATTTGGTGTTTGGCAAATTCAACACTATCCTCCAAAATGTCGTTAATACTTTCGAGTTTCTTTTCAAGCTGCGCTGGACGCGCCAACTGCAGCAAGTCCTTGACCACCCGCTCCATTCGGGCTAAAGAATCAAGTGCCACCTCAAGAGACTCACGGTCTGAATGATTCAAATGTTCTGCTTCGGTTAATAGCTGCATAATCATGCGTAGAGAGGTCAGGGAGTTGCGCATTTCATGGGCGATAACGGCGGCAATTTCACCGGTCGTCGCCAGCTTTTCAGACCGAATCAATTGATCCTGGAGTCGCTTTCGTTCGGTGACGTCGGTTAAGATTTCCAAAACGGTTTCCACCCGACCATCTTTTTTGAGCGGTACCGCGATTTGCTCTAGATACTGCTCTTCGCCTTCCGGGCCAATTCTTTGCAAAAACTGGGACTCCATCTTACCTGAACCAAATACTTTTTGAGTTGAACAGGTTGCTCGGTCTTCAGAACAGCCGATGACCTCATAGCATGGACGACCGAGAATCCTATTCAATGGCTTGCCAATGATACCCTTTATGGCGGCACTCGCTAACAGGATATTGAAATCTTTATCTACCAAAATAAATCCACTGGGTACATTATCTAAGATAACCTGCAACTTATTCTTTTCCTTTTGCAATTCTCTGGTACGAGCCTGCACCATTTGCTCTAAATGCTTCCGGTGTCGGGCAATTTCTGCTTCGCGCTGCTCTAACGATTCGGCCATGAAGTTAAATTGATGGGCCAGCTCCTCAATTTCATCGTACGTTTGCACCTTAACGCGCGAATGATAGTCACCCTGAGCAATCACCTCAACCTCGCGCTGAAGCTTCTGGATGGAGCCAGTAAACTGCCGAGTGGCAAGATAAGCCAGAAAAAGCGACGTTAGTAAAAAGAATCCCAACAAGCCAAAGAACAGTTTCTTAAAGGTATTTGCAGGAGCGAATATGTCCCCCTTCGAAACAACCTTCAAAATTGTGTATTCACTCTCTAATCCTCTATACTCGGTGAAAAGGGGGGCATGCGCTATGATATCCTCATCGATTTCATAGATAGGATCGGACGATGAGGCGAGAAGTTGTGATGCCATCTCCTCGCCATAGTCTGCCTTTAGATTGAAAATATCTTTAGAGGCCAAAAGTTGGTTCCAGGCTTTCTTTTTTTCTGAATGATAGAGATAATAGCCGTCAGCGTTAACCAGCATGACTTTACCAGTCGGACCATGGGGTGTTTCCTGCTCTATGATTTTGAAAAAAGTTTGTGCATAGATTTGAAAGACAAACAATCCAGAGAAGCCTGAGGTATAAACCGGGTAGATGCAACTTATGCCGGGAAGCAGCATTTGGCTGTCCCTGGTTTTCAGTTCCACAGGAACAAATGTAGCTTTATTCGGAGGAATTTCTCTGGCAAGATACATATAAAAACTTGTACCTGATTTGTTTAGCTCCTCTGTTGGCAGAACTCGATACTCTTTCTGACGTTGCTCGAGCGCCAGTATTTCATCACCATCATTATCAATAAATTTGATTTGATAAAATATCCCTTTGCGCTGAGCAAAAGATATTAAATCAGGAAGAAATTTAGCGCTTGCCCTTGAAATCCTTAGGTCGTCGTGGTTATTCGCGACCTCGACGAAATTTCTAAATGAAGACGAAGCGGTAATAAAATGAATATTATCTTCTAAACTTTGAAAGAAAGCCTGGAGTCGTTCTTTTATGGCCAATAGGTCGTGGTTTAAATCTTCGATGGCCGCCTGACGTAGAGATTGCACATTGGTTGAAATTCCCAAAATGCCTACCACCAAAACAGGAAGAATCGATAAACCTGCAAAGGCAATGACTAATTTACCACGGATATGAAGTTTGAGAAATTTGTTGATGTTAATTTTCATAACATAAATATATGGAGTTTCTGACTCTTTTTCAACTATTAATTTGTTGTGGCTGTTCTTTGAAAGGCGGATGAATGTTCAACCAATCTTGCAAAAAGGATATCGAAACGGCATCGAAGGACACTTCAGGAGTTTGACTGTGCAGGTAGGATGCAACCAGCGGAACAATGGCAAAATTTATGTTGTCAAAAACACAGGCTTTACGACTGCCCTATTTCTTCCCACGGCGGCAATATCTTCACAAGAACATAAAGTATCAGTAATGGCAGAAGAAGGAGTCCTATGGAGACAAGTA
>JBHIAW010000011.1:0-31102 GCA_046758765.1 bacterium | reverse complement strand
ACATGAAAATTCCTACGGAATGACAACTTAGTTAGAATCGAGGAAAACCTGGAGCAATGCTAGTTTTCGTTCAAACACTAGCTAAACAAAAAGCCAGCATTGGAATGAATCAACACCGGCTTTTATTTTGAAAGTTAATTAGAGGTCATACAGATTTTTCTACTAATTGGTTGTTTCGTTTATCAGGACTAAATTCGGCATTAGACGACATGTCCATCCCATGGCAGACCACACGATTTCGCCCTCGTGATTTTGCCAGGTAAAGAGCGTTATCTGCATATTGAATTAATTTTTGCGGTTCCTCCGAATCGTCAGGATATACCGCCAGACCTATCGAGATAGTGATTTTTCCTTCAGGCAGCGATTTTTCATTTTCAAAAGGTGTGTTCTCAATTTTTCGACGTAGTTTGTCGGCAACTTTGCATGCTTGGTGCTTTGAGATTTCGGGTAACAAAATGACAAATTCTTCGCCACCGAAACGAGCAACAATGTCAGCTTTTCTGAGATTGTTTTCTAAGGTAACAGCCAGCTTTTTTAGCACTTCGTCTCCTTTGATGTGGCCCTTGAGATCATTATACATTTTGAAATGATCAATATCCAGCATAAGCAGCGACAACAAGTGGTGGTAGCGTTTCGACCTTTGTAATTCCCTTTCAAATCTTTGATTAAAGTAACGTCGATTGTAAATTCCCGTCAGGTCGTCCGTGATCGAAAGCTCTTTTGTATGTTCAAAAAGCAAAATGTTTTTTAGAGTAAAAGCCAGTTGTTCGGATATTTTATCAAACAACTCTAACTCTATGGAATCGAAGGCATTGGCTCCCTTTCTGTAAAAATTCAGTACCCCTAAAACTGATTGACCACTACAAATTAGCGGTAGACACAAGAACGACCCCTTTTCTTTTTCGATACTAGCGTTTAAGATAAGATTATTTGTTTTCTGAGATGTGTCTTGTATATAAATACTCTTTTTACTTTCAATCACTTTTCGAAAAAGTGTTTCTGAGTCTAATAAATTATCTATGTTCTCAATAGCAAGGCCCTGACCGCATTTAGTGGAAAGCAAATTAGAAGTTGTCTCATAAAGCATCAAAGAAAATTGGTCTATTTTAAATGTTTTTGTAAATGTGCTTTTGACAAATTTGGTTAATTCCGAGAAATTGATAATGGCGCTGAGAGTTGATGAGATGGAATAGAGGGCATCTATTTGGTTAAGGCGTTGCTTTAATTCTTGATTAGCCTCCTGAATTTCTATGAATCTCTCTTGAAGTCCCTTTAACTGTTGTTGTAACGTTTTGATTCTACTATTCATATCTATCCAGTGTCATGAATCAAGGATAAATATTCATGTATGCGCTCAAGTTTATTTCAATTGTTGAGATGTCTTGCTAACTGATGGTTGAGAAGAATCTGCCATAACCGTTACATATTTAATCATGGCGTCGTATTTCTTTTCTAAGGCTTCAGCAGTATTTACTCTGATTCTAAAATTATACAAAGACGCCTTTTCTTTACTTTCTAAACAGACTTTTAGAGGTGCTCCACTCATTTGGAAAAGCGTAATACTTAGAAGGTCCAAACCTAAGTTGAAATCTAAGGCTAAATCATAAGAGTGGGTGTTGAAATGCTGTTTGATAGAACGTTTGGGTAAGCCTAAAAAGTTGAGATCTTCAGACGAGTAGGCTAGAATGTTAACTCGGTGTCGGTTATCGATCAGGCCCACTGTGTCGAGCTTAGTAATAACGGTAATTTTCCAGTTTGCTCTCTTTTGTCTGAGAGTTTCCAAGGTCTTAAGAGCCGCCCCAAAATGAACGATTTTGGTAGGCATGAAAATTAAGGTTCTTTGTACTTTTGCCAAATGCTCGTTAATGTTTATGGGGTGATTTGGCCCCCCTAAACGGGATTTGAGACTGAGCACCAATCCAATTAACTTTGAAGAAATTGTTCTTATCATAACTTACAAATCAGTTAACTTTGAGTACTATTATTCAAATATCGCAGCTTTTTCTAAATATAAGGAAAATATTATTAAGTAGTCAATAAGAAAATTTTTCAATCATAATTTTGTATCGATCTGAAATCCAAATCTTCTATCAAGGTTGCCGTTGATTTGGTCGGGCCCGGTGCCAATCACCGAGACATCGTCGCGGTAGGTTTCAGAATATTTGAGGGAGACTTCACATCTTTTTAGGAGCTTATATTTAACTAAGAGATACCAGCGATTACCGCGCCCAAATAAGGCACGATTGGTGACCAAACCAGGTAAGTCACTTTCGTACTGGAAAATGCTTGAATTGAACGAGTCCGTGTCAAAAAAAGTCAGCCTACCATAAAGTTTCATGTTGCTGTTGGGCTGGATTATGACTTCCTGATATAACAACATGCCATTCTCTTTGATTTTATTTTCCTGAGGAACGAATCTATTCAGGGTAAAGGTTACGAATTCCACGCGACCTCTAAAGCGCAGCCGGGAGGAAACGCGATAATCAATTTGTCCGCGCCATTGGGTTCTTCGTCTCTTCACGAACTCTTGCCGGTCCCGAGTTAGCGCATCTTTAAAAGTCTGCGTTTGGGTTTCATGTTTTTCTCTGAATCGAAAAGTAAGTCTAATTGGCCGGCCAATTCGTTGTTCAATTTGGCTGAAAAATTCTTTGCCCTCTGCCGGTAATGGCTCGAAAAATGTTCTCCAAGGATGAGAAAAAATATCGAAATAAGCACTCAGTTTTGTGGTTCGGGCAATTTTATAAACAATGCCCGCATAATATCCTTTCTCGTTTTGAGTGGTTCCATTATTCTCGCCAAATCCGAAACTGTGAAAGTTTTGAAAATCCTTTTCATAATTGCGGAATAGAAGAGCTAACTGCATGGACTCAAAACTAAGGCGAGAACCAACCAGGACGGCCCTGCCTCCGTTTCTTGACTGGGCAGCTTCTCCAAATAGTCCAAAATTTTTCATGGACCAATTCCAGTCGAACCCACCCACATAATTTTCTTTTCCCCTGAATTTGAACCGGTTCCTAATTAAATCAGGATCATTAAACGCTTTATCAAAGGTAGAAAAATAATATGTTGCACCAAAAGTTAGTCCTTTGTAGCTTCTAATCCTAATTCTTCCCCCAAACAAAGATTCGGTTACTACATCTTTTTTATCCTTCTCATTTTCATTTCTGTGAAATCCAGCAGGATAAATGCTAGAAACTTCTTCATCTGAAGCAGGGGTGGCGTCCAAACTCGATTGAGAGACAAAAGTAATAATCTGGAGCGGTCCCCAGTTCATAGAAGCGGTTCCTCCGAAAAAAGCCGCATTTTCATCCACGCTTGAATACCCACGCATACCTTGTGCTCGTTTCATAATGGGATAGACTGCCTCGGCACTTTTAGAAAATCCATACGGTCCCCATAAAACCAGCCCTTGACCGATTTCTAACTGGTAGTGGCCAAACAACAGTTGAATATTCTTAGTGAAATCAAATGATAGGTAGTAAAGTCGCAAGTCATCCCACCGGTCTTCACCACTGTCTTTTTCTAACAGGAATCCACCTTGAATTCTTGCTCCAAGGGCAAAGCGCAGTCTGTGGTAAATTTTTTGAGAGGAGTTTTCATAAATGCCTTGCTCAAATCCTTGAGGTCGGTCGATTCTGTCCAATAATCTAGTTCTCCAGTTGAATCGAGTTCTCTTGATTAGTGGCTGTTTTGCATTTGGTATCATTACGAATTCTCGAATGTTATTAAAAGTGTCTTCGTCCATGCCTGGAACCGCAAGCAGCTCCTCAATAGACGAAAACGCACCTTTTTGCTTGCGGTATCGGATAATTTCTTGCAGCAGATTTGGAGTTACTCCTGGAATTATTTCCAGTTGTTCTATTTCCGCTGTATTGATATTGAGCGGGTGCTCCCTCAGGTTGGAGAGGATTTCATAAAGTTCCGATTGTTCTGAGCTTTCTACTTGGTCTTCTAAGAGTTTTTCGTCGATTCTTTCTTGACAAAAAAATGTGGCAGGGATTAGTAGAAAAATACTGGTTAACACAAAAAGCTTAAGAATGGATTTCTTAATATAAAATAACACTTCTATTCTAATGATTGGTTATTAACATTTATGAGTTCGCCTTAGAGTTAACAGGCACCCGGAACCTCAAGAATGTGTCATTCAGGATGGAATCTTGTTGATTTACAGCACGAAAGTATATAGTTTCTAAAAGCTAAAAAGATTCCTCCTGAATAACAGTAACATTCAATTTTACCAAGGGCTTAAGCAAGTTAGAAATGTTAGTCATTATGATTTGGTCATCTTATTCGTTTTGATCAAAGATTATTCTATCTCTAATCTTTTCTAATGTTTTCTTGCCGATGCCTCGTACTTTGAGCAGACCTTCTAAATCATGAAATGCACCATTTTCAATTCTAAGGTCAATGATTCGTTGGGCTAATCTTTCACCTACACCTGGGAGAGTCATGAGCTCTTCCCGCGTGGCGGAATTTATATTGATTTTGTTAGAATCTGCCTCAGGGAATTTTTGAACTACTTGTTGTGCTGCTTCTGTTTGTGGCTTGGACTGCTCATTTAATATGCTATTGATTGGTTTTTCTTCTGCCGTATCTTTGTTTGGGATTTTGCCCAGATGAATTGAGATCGACATCTGGTGAGTGAGTCCTAAATCGTTGTGAGTAAAAAATGCATAATCTACGCTCAGCACTTTCAAATTTATGCCAAAGCCCGCGGAGAACCGACTAGGATTGTCGGCGATGCCAGATCGTAGGGCCAAGTTTTCAAAGGGCTTAAACTCCGCGCCAAATCGCACCTCTTTTGGAAAACGCACGTCTTTGAAGATTTCGAAATTAACAATGAGTTTTGAATTTGGCTGAACCGAAATCCCCGTGTTAAAACTCTGCGGCAAATTTTCACTGGATTGACCAATGCTGGGTCTATTCATATTTTGCGTATGAAACCCCCATGTTAGTCGCGAAGTTATTGGCACTAAGAGACCCAGGTCTAATCCAAATGTGCCCGTGGAGCCGTACCCATCAATATGAACGGATTGATATTTTACACTCACACCGTAGAAAACTTTTTGCTGATAGGTATGGCTGTAAGCCAGGACAAACATCTGTTCGCGATAGATACGGTTGCCAAAGGTTGACATTCCAAAGCTGAGGCGATGACGCCAAATACCCAAGCTGACCGCTGCGGTACCTAAGCTAAGGTCCTCTATGCCAAAAGGCCTTTGATAAAAAAGTGAAATTTCTGTTCCTGAGATTTGACTTAATCCACCCGGATTTAAAAACAAGGCATCGGCGGTGTTTGCCAATGCTACATAGGAAGCACCCATTGCCAGAGCTCTTGCACCAACCGGCATATCCTCTAACCCAGCTAAAATCTTATAGCTTAAGACTAAATTGACGCCAAAAGCAATCAAAAGATGAACGGACAGAAACTTCAGTCTTTTTGAGAAGAGCTTTTGGAACCTACTAATTATTCTCTTGACAATCACCATCTAAATTTCCTATATTTTTAAAGTTAATTTGTAACTATTCACCCTGCTCTGTCATTCCGTAGGAATCTTTGTAAATTCAAGCACACGGTGAGCGAGGTTCATCCGGACGTAGACTCAAAAAAGATTCTTCCTGAATGACAGCGTGAATAGTCACGTTAATTTAAAAAATTAAGCTCTTCGGGAGGGATGAACCGTGATAGACCATAAACTCCCTAGTTTACTTAGAAAAATCTTAGCTTCTCGTTTAAACCTTCTGCGACTATTTATTTTTCTGACCATAATTCTATTAAGCTCTTCTTCTCTGATTAGTGGCCAAATTAAAGCCAATGTCCATGTTATCATTGATAAACTGCCCATAGATAAGCAGGAGAAAATGAAAAATTTTCAGAACGTAGTGAAAGACTACATTGAAAACGTTGCTTGGTTCGAAGAAGATGACTTTGTACCCGTTGAAGTTACCCTTCAGATGTTTTTAACTGACATTCCTTCAAATGTTGAAGATCGTTATAAATGTGAATTTCTCATGTCCAGTTCAGATGTTCAATATTTTGACAAACGCGTGCGCTTCCCATATCAGCCTGGGGAGCCTTTGGTCTATAATGAACAGGTGATCGACCCACTTACTGGCGTAATCGACTTCTATGTTAACATGATATTAGGCAATGAATTTGACAAAGAAAGTTTTTTAGGGGGAGACTTTTACTACAAAAGAGCTCGGAGCACAGCGGCTCTTGGCAAATTTGTCCGAACCGAATTTATCCGCGGCTGGACCGAGCGCGAAGAATTAATTCAAAGGGTGTTTGATGAGCCCTTTATGACCTTTCGAAAAATGAAAGATTATTATTTTTACGGTCTTTACATTATAGAAGAAAGCATTCAAGAGGCACGCAAACATGTGAAGACCGCTTTGAATATGATCGAAACTGTCATGAAAAAGCAGTCGGATTTGGAAGAACCGAAACAATTTTTGAACGCGCATTATCTAGAATTCTTACAAATCTTTAAAGACGATAAAGAAAAAAATGAGGTGTTCAAAAAATTAAAAGAACTGGATCCAGAACACAAGGAGTTGTACGAGGAGCATATCAGTGAATCTTAGACCAACAACCAGTGCTGGAAAGTAATAATCTGTGGATAAGAAGTCAAGTAATTTTTGTACCTTTTTCAGCAGTCAGATATTAAATAAAATGTAACTATTCAGCCTGTCATTCCCGAACGCTTTCATCGGGAATCCATAAGTCATGCGATCTCCCTACTATTTTGACTGTCAGCAAAACAGGGATTCGTGCTTAAAACATGCAGGAATGACGACAGGCTGAAGAGTTGCAATAAAATGTAATTATATGGAAGGGAGGAAATGAAAGTCACGTTAATTAGCATTTGGTTAGTAGTCCCAATTTTCGCAATTAAGTTTAATGGCCATGCAGCAGAATTTATGGCCGGGGGTAATAAGGAAGTCGCCGCTGAAGACACGGTACGTGGGGATTTGTATGTAGGATGTGCTACTTTGAATGTTGAGGGTACCGTGGACGGGGGCCTACTTGTTGGAGCCTGGCGGGTGAACATAGAGGGCACCATTACCCACGGTCTCATGGCCGGAGCACAATTCGTGGAAGTTCGAGGCGATGTGTGGGAAGACGTGAATGCCGCTGGACAGATTGTAGAAATAACAGGGAACATTGGCAGAAGCATTCGAGCTGCCGGGGCGGAAGTGATTATTGCAGGTCATGTACTGGGAGATGTGATTGCCAGCGGTGGAGAAGTGACTATTGCCAAAGAGGCCGTAGTAGAAGGTGAAGTTTATGCCGCTGCAGACAAGTTTGTGCTGAGTGGCTATGTTGAAAAATCTGTGAAGGCTAATGCCGCAACGATTCTATTGTCAGGACAGGTCGAAGGTGATGTTGAATTTGAAATTGCAGAAGAATTAGAAATTGCTCCAACAGCTTCAATAGGAGGTATGCTGACCTATAAAATGGAATGGCCATTGGAAACTGAACTCACAGATATTGTAGGCGGAACCATCAACTATGAAAAACTGGAAAGAGGTATTCTAAGAGAACATTTTTCCACTTTTAGGCTTATCTATTATCTTTGGTCTCTATTAGCTGCCATTATTGTAGGGGTACTGATTGTTACCCTTATCAAAGAGCGCTTGCAGGACATTTCTGATAAAATGCAAAGGCATCCCATGACCGGCATCTTATTGGGAATTGGCTTCTTAGTTTTGGGGCCTGCCGCTATTTTGATTTCCGTCTTTTTGCTTTTCACCATTCCTTTGGGTGCGCTTTTTCTAGTCTTTTATTTGATCGCGCTTTATGTCAGCAGAATATTTGCCGGATCATTCTTAGGACGATTAATTTTGAACTCGTTAGGGGATGGTAAATCTTCACCTTATTGGGAAACGATTTTGGGGGTTTTTGTAATTTATGTATTCATAACTCTACCAGTCGTAGGGAAATATTTCCATATTATTTTTGTAATTGTTGGATTGGGTGTTATGGTTTTTGGCATACAGCGGCTTCTTATGGCAAACAAGGGAGAGGTTGCCGTGGAATAAAGTTACCTAATTCATAAAAACTTCGAAGGTTGACCTTACAATGAAAAAAAGTATTTCTGTTGAAATATGAGGTCCTAGTCAACGGTCAAATCATTTTTTCTAAGAATGAAGAATTACTATCTAAATTCGAGAGGCGAACTTATCAAGAATACGAAGATTACTGTTATTTCCAAAAGTATTATTATGACCGTTTGCAAAAAAAATTGTTGGTTTAGTTAATTTCCGTAATATATTAGTTCATGCCTACCTTGAAATAGATCGCCAAATTGTTTATGAGAATCTAAAACATTTGGATGACTTCCGACAGTTTATGAAATATCTAACCAGGTATCTTAAGGAATAGTGGCTTACTATTTCCTACCTTCTGGGATTTCTATAAAATAAGTTGCCTTAATGACTTTAAAACCGTCTTCATTGTAATAGGAGGCTTCTGGTTCCTTTCCTTTTTTTGCTCGAATAGCCGCGCATCCAACCTCGCCGTCTTTATTTACAGCCACAAACTTATCGGTGAAATTTACGTTTTCGGGGCCACCATTGATATCGATGATGCGTTGGCAGATAGCCTCGCAAGCTTCTTGTGGAGACATGCCGCTGCGCATTTTTTCAACCACAAAAAAACTTCCACAGGTGCGGATGACTTCTTCTCCTCGTCCCGTGGCGCCTGCGGCACCGACTTCGTTGTCTACATACAGGCCTGCGCCGATGATGGGTGAGTCGCCCACGCGGCCGGGAATTTTCCAGGCCAAACCGCTGGTGGTGGTGATACCTGCGACATTTCCCTCCCGATCGATTGCCAGAACATTGATGGTGCCCGAGGTTCTTTCTTCTTCATATTTACCGTCTGCAGGTGGGAACCAATCGTCTCGGTCGCTGAGATTTTCCTTCCATTTGAGCCACCTAATTCGAGCTTTGTCGGTAAGTAGGTCCTCCTCTTTGAATCCGTGCGCCTTGGCAAATCTCAAAGCCCCCTCTCCGACTAAAAGCATGTGGTCGGTGCGTTCCATAACCAGTCGAGCCACAGAGCAAGGGGTTTTGATTCTTTCTAAACTGGCAACAGAGCCGCAATTATGAGTAGGACCATACATCACAGAAGCATCCAACTGTACCACGCCTTCTTCATTGGGTAGTCCACCATAACCCACGGACATATCTTCTGGGTCCAGTTCCACTACGTTGGCTCCCTTTTCTACCGCATCGAGGGGGTCACCATTCTGGTCCAAAATTTCCCATGCAGGAGTTAACACCTTCTTACCCCATTTTTGACCCCGGCTACATAGGACGACAGGTAAGTTAGCAATTGGACTTTTTGGCGGTATATCGATCTCAGGAAATTCACGTATGAAGGGACTAACTAAGCCGACTCCGAGAGCGCCTTTTAAAAATTTTCTCCGGCTTAAAGAATTGGCCATAATTTACCTCCCTTATAACATGGATGATTAGAATAGTGTTCAAATTTTAACGGTAGCTTTTCTGCAAAAATGTCCAAAAATTGAATATCGGCGTTAGAATAAAAATAATAAAGAAATCCTGGCAAACAAACGATTGTTTAGATTACAGAGTTTTTAATTTTGAACAGTTGTTGCTCAGTTAAAATAGCAATATTATCCATTCTTGTCAAGACCGGGAACAATTTTTTGTTGAATTTGTTGTAATTTTGTGGTATATTAACATTCAAATGGAGTTCGACGTATGATCTGTTTTGTGAAGCCTAGATTCTTGATTGCTACATTGTTAGTATTTTTGATGTTTTGGATAGGCTGTTTAGCCCATGAATCAACTTTTGTTGAGAATGAGCAGAACAAGAATAAACAGTCAGAAAAGGCAAAGTTCTATCACCCCAAGGCCGCTGATCTGGTGGTTCAGGGTGCTATTTTTGATTTGAAGGGAGATTACAAGCAAGCCCTTTTGGCCTATCAAGAAGCTGCGCTTTACGACTCGACCTCTGCGTCAATTTACCATGCCATTGCCAAAGATTATGTTTACCTTGGAAAGCTGGAAAGCGCGCTTCATCTATTGAGAAAGGCTCTCCGAATCGACCCTGATTTTTTAGAAAGCCGAGCGCTTCTGGCCAGGATTTATTACCGCACAGGCAAGACGGATCTCGCTGAAAAAGAATATCATACCATCGTTAAGTTAGACTCGAACAATGTGGATGCCCATCTTAAGTTAGCGGATATTCATCTATCCAAAAATGAGACAGACGAAGCGGTTCAAGAATACCAGTATCTCATTAATATGGGTTTGGCTGGTAGAGACGTTCAGTTCCAACTTGGGAATTTATATTTTAAGAAAAAGGACTACGAGCAGGCTTCTAACGTTTTTCACCAATATATTAGAGAGTTTCCAGAGG
The DNA here is from genome assembly GCA_046758765.1 of bacterium. Lineage (GTDB taxonomy): Bacteria > Zhuqueibacterota > Zhuqueibacteria > Oceanimicrobiales > Oceanimicrobiaceae > JBHIAW01. Next base: position 20,706 of record JBHIAW010000011.1, on the reverse strand, counting down.
ATGAAAGGGGTTACTTGGCCGTAGGGGCCGTGCTGTTAGCACAAGGAGATACGACTGGAGCTCTTGAATGGTATAAAGAAATACATCTAGAAAATTCCAACTTTGTGAACATACGAGAAGAATTGGTTAAGACTTTTGTAGCGATCAAGGATTGGGATTCGGCCATTGAATTATATGAGGATGTGGTTAATCACGATTCAACTGACATCGATAGTAGAATAATTATTGGGGATTTATATTTTGAGAAAGGTGATACCGCTCAGGCCATAGAGGTGTTTAAACACTTGACAGAAACTTATCCTGAGGATTGGCGTGGGTATTACAAGTTAGGAATAATGTATTTCACAAGTAGAAAGTTGCCAGAAAGCATTGCCTACTTTGAAAAAACAATTGAATTTAATCGGAAACAACCGGATGCCTGGTTTCGTTTAGGATTGGCCTATCAACAAAAAGGTGATTTAGAAACGGCTGAAGAAAAACTTCGCAATGCTCAATCTTTAGTGCCTCGACATCCTGGGACTAACTTTTATTTGGGTAATTTACTTTTTCAGCGACATAAATTTGCAGAGGCAATTAATTTTATAAACAAATCACTTGAAAGTTCTCCTGATAATGCGGTTGCTTTGGGAACCTTGGCAGCAATTTATGATGAACTCGGTGAAATTGATAAAAGTGAAGAATATTATCAAAAAGCATTAGAAATAGATCCGGATAACCCTGTTATATTAAACAACTACAGTTACAGCCTGTCTGAACGAGGTCATCGATTAGAGGAGGCTCTCGAGATGGTTCGGAAAGCCTTAGAAGCTGAGCCAGAAAACGGAGCCTTTTTGGACACGATTGGTTGGGTCTATTACAAATTGGGGGATTATGACAAGGCACTCGAGTATATAAAAAAATCTGTAAATCTCCGTGACGATTCGGCTGAAGTTTTAGAACATCTCGGGGATGTTTATGAAAAATTGGGCCAGATGGATTTAGCGATCAAGTATTGGGAAAAAGCAAAGGAATTGGACCCGGATAGAGAAAGAATTACAAAAAAATTGGAAACCACAAATAATAAATAAGATTACCTTTGTGTTCAAAGTAAATAAGCGGTGGATTTCTGACTTTGCGACTATTTTCACAATTTTTGCTTCCATCGGCTTTTTTACCCACTGTGCAGCTTTTTTTAAAAGTAAAACTCCAGATATTTCTGAAGTCACTCCAGAATATTTACAAGCAAAAGTAATACACAATTCTCAGAAGTTAAAAAGTTTTGAAGGTCGGGCTAGAGTAATTATTGAACTGCCAGGGGCCGGGTACAACGGGTTTTCTGAGATTTTCGTTAATATGCCCGATAGTGTATTGGTCAAAACAGAAGCCATCCTCGGAATTGACGTGGGCGCGTTGTTTATGGACCACAGATACTTCGGAGCTTATGCGCCTAAAGAAAATACATTATATTATGGAGAAATAGAAATACTAGATCTAAGAGATTTTCTGCAAGTCGAATTAGATACCGAAGAGCTCTTTGAAGTGTTCACGGGTCTTGTTAACCTGGAAGTGAATTCCTCTTCAAGATTCAGTTTTTCGGATGGTAAATTCTTACTAACTAGCAGTTGGGAAAATGGTGCGGTCAAGTACTGGATCGATCCTAAGAAGTTTGTTGTCACCAAGAGTGAGCTCATAAACCGCCGGGGCGAAACGGTTTTGATCAAGCAACTTAGTCGATTACGGCAAAAAAAAGGAGTGGTGGTCCCGCAGACCATTAGACTTACACGTCCTCAGGCGAGGGAACGGGTGACCGTCTATTATACAAAACAAAAAATCAATCAAGCTATTTCTTCAAATAAGTTTAGATTAAGAATCCCTAAAAATGCGAAGCGGATTTATTGGGGTGATTTAAAGCACCCCAAGATAGATCGCGAGCGTATCAGAAAATCGAAAAAATCACTAGATAGCAATGAAAGAGAGGGACATTAATCTTTCGGTAGTGGTACCCCTGCACAATGAAGAAGAATCTCTATTAGAACTACATAGCGAACTCTCCGAGGCTCTCTGTCAGCTTAAGAAACCGGTGGAGATCCTCTTTGTTGACGATGGGTCGACAGATCGCTCTTTTGAGCTCTTAGCTGAGATTCATGAGAGGGACCCGAAAGTGCGCGTGTTGCAATTTCGCCGCAACTATGGTAAGTCGGCTGCGTTGGCTATGGGATTCAGGCGCGCCCGAGGGAAAATTATTCTCACTATAGACGCTGACCTGCAAGACGATCCGAAAGAGATTCCTAATTTGCTAAAAAAATTGGATGAAGGATACGATTTGGTCTGTGGATGGAAAAAAATTCGTAAAGACCCTTTAGTGAAAAGAGTGAGCTCAAAGCTGTTTAATAAAGTTACACGCCTGCTGACTGGATTGAAGATTCATGACATTAATTGCGGCCTCAAGGCCTATCGCCGGGAAGTCACCGAGGCTATCAAAGTCTACGGCCAGCTTCATCGTTTCTTGCCGGTTTTGGCCCACTGGGAACGCTTCAGCGTAGGAGAGGTGGTGGTTCAACACCGGCGCAGAAAATATGGTAAAACGAAATTTGGTCCCTCACGTTTTACCGCTGGTTTTTTTGATTTAATCACCGTCTTATTTTTGACCAGATATACAAAACGTCCCCTGCATTTGTTTGGCCTGGCTGGAATTATTTCATTTTTTGCCGGGCTTATCATCAGCGCCTATCTTACCATTGAACGGTTATTTTTTGAAAAATATTTGTCGAATCGGCCTCTGCTCTTTTTGGGAGTGCTGCTCATCATCGTTGGTGTGCAGTTTGTCTCTATCGGGCTGTTGGGTGAAATGATTACTGAAGGACGTAAAGACCGGATTGAATATTCAATCAAGAAGAGCTTGGATTAAACGGCATAATGAAAATAACCATAATTTCCACGGCCTACCCTTTAAGAGGTGGAATTGCTCAATATTCAGGAATCTTATACAACAAACTCAAAGAACAAAAGCACGAAGTGAGTGTAGTCACCTTTAAACGCCAGTACCCAGAATTTCTATTTCCCGGAAAAACGCAAAAGGAAACAAGCGAGTTAGATTCTATTAAGATTGAAAGTGAACCTATAATAGATTCTATAAATCCGTTAAGTTGGATAAACGTTTGCAAGAAAATCAGGAGACACAAACCCGATTTAATTATTTTCAATTACTGGATGCCATTTTTTGCCCCTTGTTTTGGCAGCATGTGTTGGTTTACAAAAATCTTTACAAAGACAAAAGTGCTCTATATATGCCATAACATTATTCCTCATGAAAGACGATTAGGAGATGTAGCACTAACAAAGTTCGCTTTCAAAAAAGCTGATTATTTTATTGTTCTATCGGAAGTTGTCAAGCAGCAATTATTGGAGCTTTTTCCTAATGCCTGCTATCGGAAAATTCCACACCCTGTCTTTAGTGTTTTTGGAGAAGCCATTGATAAAAACAAAGCCAAAAAAGAGATAGGTACGAGTGGGCAAAGAGTGATTCTTTTTTTTGGATATATCAGGGCGTATAAGGGACTTGATTTAATTCTAAAAGCCATGCCAGAAATTGTGAAAGAACTCAATGTCAAACTTGCAGTTGTAGGTGAATTCTATGACCATGAACAGAAATATAGAAAGTTAATAAAAGAATTAGGAATTGAAAGAAATGTTCTTATCCATGCGGAGTTTATTCCAAATGAAAAGGTAAGTTTATACTTTTGTGCGGCAGATGTGGTTGTGTTACCTTACAGATCAGCAACCCAAAGTGGAATCGTTCCGCTGGCGTATCATTTTGGCCGGCCTTGCATAGTCACGGATGTAGGTGGATTGGCTGAAGTTGTGATCCATAGTAAAACTGGATTTGTTGTAAAAGCTGATGACCCAAGGGAGTTAGCAGATGCCGTGATAAGATTTTACTTGGAAAATAAAGAACAAGAATTCTCTAAGAATGTTAAAGAGGAGAAGAAAAAATACTCGTGGGAAAATGTGATAAGCGCTATTGAAGGTTTTGTTAATAGTAGAATCATAAAATGAATAGACTGAGGGCGCCGGTGACCGCTTCAACTGCGCTTGGCCTCGTCCCTTCATCTAAAGACCCTGTAATGTCACACCGAATTAATTATCGAAAGGTGACTATTCAGCCTGTCGTCATTCCTGCATGTTTTAAGCAGGAATCCATGTTTTGCTGACATTCAAAACTTATGTCGCAGAGTGGCAAAAATAAGATTGCTGATTCTTTAGTTCATGTTATCATTCTGAATTGGAATGGTAAACATGACACGCTGGAGTGTCTTAGGTCTTTGGAAAAGGTCGCATATCCTAATTTTCGTATCTGTTTAGTTGACAATGCCTCAAGCGATGGTACAATTGAAGCCGTGCGCGAACATTTTCCTGATGTGAAAATCATCATTAACTCAGAAAATCTGCGCTTTGCGCGAGGGAATAACATTGGGTTGCAGCATGCCCTAGAGCACGGGGCAGACTATGTTCTCCTACTTAATAACGACACCATCGTGGATCCGTTACTTTTGCAGGAGTTGGTAAATGTTGCAGAAAGCAATGCCAACATTGGCATGGTAGGGCCCAAGATTTATCACTATGACCAGCCAAATCTAATATGGTCAGCCGGTGGAGACATTTCCTTTTGGCAAGGGAAGATCGCCCACAGGGGATTAAGAAAAGTTGATGCACCAAAGTACAATCGAATTAGTGAAGTTGATTATCTAACCGCATGTGCCCTTTTGATCAGAAAAGAAGTGATTCAGAAGGTTGGACTCTTAGATCCGAGTTATTTCATGTACACCGAGGACGCTGACTGGTGTGAACGCACACGGCGAGCGGGTTATAAATTGTTCTATGTACCCAGCGCAAAGGTTTGGCACAAGATTTCAGCAACCTCTGGAGGAGGACTAACCTCGTTTAAGGCGTTTCATAAAGTCAAAAGTAGTTTTCTTTTTTTTACGAAATATGCTCGTTGGTATCACTGGCTTACGATTCCATTTTTCGTTTCGATGTCTACACTGTGGTTTGTAAGTCAGCAATTGCTCAAAGGCAACTTCTCTACAATATCCTCCCTTTTCAGAGGTTTTAAGGAAGTTTTGAGAAATGCATGAAGAATTAAAAAGTGAATACCCAGAAGGCATTACCATCGTGCTACCGGCGTACAATGAAGAGGAAAACATAGAGAAGGCAATGCAATCCTCTTTGAAAATGGCCGAAAAAGTAGCAGAGCATTATGAAGTGATTGTGGTTGATGATGGGAGTACCGACAGTACGGGAGAGATTTGTGAGGACTTAAGCCGTCAAAATAGACATTTGAAGGTCATTCGTCACAAATCGAACCAAGGCTATGGGGCAGCATTACGCAATGGCTTTACCAGCGCGCAATACAAACTTGTTTTTTATACCGATGCTGATAACCAATTTGATATTTCTGAATTGCGTTATTTGTTACGCCTGATGGACACTTATGATGTCGTGACTGGATTCCGTGTGTATCGCTACGACTCACCACTACGCATATTTTTGTCCTGGGTGTATAACAAACTGGTAAAGCAGATTTTTGGTGTCAAAACGCGAGATATTGACTGTGCGTTTAAAGTGTTTCGTCGGAAAATTTTTGACCAATTTACTATTGAGTCAAACGATTTTTTTGTAGACACCGAAATCATGGTGAAAGCCAAGCGGTTGGGCTATGCCATTAACGAGGTCGGGGTGCGACACTATCCCCGCATGGCGGGTCGCACCACCGTTCGCCCCAGCGATATTCCGAGAACACTCAGACGCATGCTTAACATATGGATAAGTGCCCGAAGGTTGAAACCCAGACAATATGGAAAAAAGAATCTAAACCAGGCAAATTTCTCTAACAATGGTGACAACGGGACTCATTTCTCTTAGCTCCCTCTTTATCGCCTTTAATTTAGCTACCTTTGGAGGAACTTTCAGGCCAGTGCATTCTACTATGTGGACGAATTCAACAGCAGTAAATGATCCTGCTTTGCAGCCGCTTTGGTTGTTTTAATCTTGCTATCAAAAGTCAAAAGGGATTTGTGATTTAGGATGAGACTGAGCAACCACCTAGATAAAGGCTTTTGGTCCTCTGCGGTGCAGGTTCTTATCGCCGCGTATGGATTAGCTTTCATGTTTTTGGCAGTCCGGGTATTGCCAGAAAAAGAGTTCGGAAATTTCGTCCTCATTCAAATGGCCTTCCTAATTGCAGCACAACTGGGAAGCGGTTTTGCCTTTGCCCCGTTGGTGAAATACCTTTATGACTATGAGGACCGCAGGATTTTGTTGACCAGTACCTTGATTCTGGGGATGGGGTTTTTTGTTGCCTCAGGCAGCATAATATGGTTTTTGAGTGTTCCGCTTGGGAAGTTGTTCAATTCCACTGAATTTGCCAGATTGGCTTTTTTCATTCCCATTCTTATGACGGTATCCTTTGGCAAGTTTTTTACCCATCAGTTACTGCGCGCGCTTTATCGAATTCGAAGTATTTTTTTGATCGAACTGACCTATCATGGTTTCGTAGTGGGGCTAATTGTTTATTTTACCTACTCATCGGGGCTTAAAGCAGCTTATCAGTTATTAGAGATTCTCGTGATTTCGCTCTTTGCTGCCTCGTTAGTTGGTGTCTGGCTGGTTCGTGACCAGATGCGTTTCGCGTTGCGTTTAGATTTAAGTTGCTTAAGAACTCTTTTTAGTTACGGTAAATATATTTTGGGTGCGGTCGTCAATGGCCAAATATATGAAAGGTTAGATGTATTTATGATTGCTGCTTTTGTTGGTCCGGTGGAAGTGGCGGTGTTTCAAAGCGCAAAATTGTTTATGAGAATTTTGGACATGTATCGACGCGTTGTAAACTTATTAGCTATGCCAGGGTTCTCAAAATTGAACAGCGAAAAAAGAAAGAAAGATATTAAAGCCGCCTATGAAAAAGGCATTTTATTTTCCCATGTTTTATTAGTACCTCTGTCTGTAGTCTTAATTATCTTTGCCAAAAAACTTTATCTTTTCATCTATGGGGGTAAATACGTCGACGGTGTAATTCTTTTGCAAATTTTTGCTATCGCGGGTCCACTGTTAGCCTGGCAGTGTCTTGGTGAAGGACTGCTGAATGGATTGGGATTTCCACAAATATCTTTCGGCGCCAGAACGGCTACAACCGTTATCAAAGTCATTTTGAATTTAATTCTAATAAGTTTGTTCCAATCTTTGGGCGCGGTGATTGCTTCTGATGTCGCGATGGTCATCTTAGCCTCGGTTGTAACATGGGGCGTAAAATCAAAAATTGGGTTTAGTCTGCCTGGCATCTTAAGTCGTTTCAGTGATATAATCAACTTTATTAAGATGGCTAAAGTACAATTAGAACGAACCTTGTTTATTTAGTGCTAAAATTTACAAAGATTCCTACGGAATGACAGGGCAGCCTGAATAGGTACTACAAATGTTTTAACAAATTAGTTGGAGACCCAATATGGCATCTGATGAATTTGTAGAGGTCAAAATCTTAAAAAGGTACTATGATGAAATTGAGAAGATGGTTGCTGGCTCCAGTCAATTTCGAACAGTTTCAGACTACGTCAATTTTGTTCTGAAGGAAATGTTGATTTCTGGAGGACACAGTGGATATTCCAAAGAGGAGGAAGAATTGATTAAGAAGCGTCTGGAGGATTTGGGCTACATCTAGATGAAGAAGACACGACCAAATGTATTATTAATTACGGCAGACTCCCTGCGCGCGGATCATTTGGGGTGTTATGGTTATAAGAAGCCGACCTCGCCAAACATCGATGCTTTTGCGCAAGAGAGCTGTTTCTTCAGCCACGCTTTCTCAAATGGTCCCAATACACCGCACGCTTTCCCTGCGATCATGGCGTCAAGATATCCACTCATGTCTAGTAAGCTGGGGCTTTTCGATGCGCCCGTGACTTTAGCGGAAGTTCTGCAATCGCAAGGGTACACTACGGCCGGCTTTAACGCAGGTAATCCCTATGTATCCAAGTATTTTCAATATGACAGGGGTTTCGATGAATTCTTCGATTATCTGGATTTCGAAATTGCCATCGAAGCTCAGAATGTTGCCTCTGAAAAGGTCAAGAAAACCAAAGCCACCTCCACAAGTAAGGATAACCGGCGTTTTAGCAGCGTGGCTGTACCAAAATTGGATCTTGAGCGATACTTAGTGACTGAGGATAGTATGAAGAGAAAAGCCTGGATTGAAAACGAAATTAATCAGGCTCTATTTGGATGGCTCAAAGAGAATGCTACTTCTCCCTTTTTCATCTGGGTGCATTATATGGACACTCATTATCCTTATGTGCCGCAGAAGAGATTCCAACATGAAATGGCCGTACAACCCTTTAGTCAACGTGAAACGTTCTACACTAACATTTGTATCCGAGAGAATCAGACTTTGTCACCCAGGGCTCTGCAAAGGACTATCGATTTGTACGACGCTGCCATTAGGCAGTTAGACACAAAAACTGGTGAATTAATTAGATTTCTAAAACAGCAAGAGCTGTATGAATCAACGCTTTTGATTTTTAGCGCGGATCATGGGGAAGAATTTCAAGAACATGGAGATCTACAACACAAGTCCAAGCTATTTGACGAGTTAATTCGGGTGCCGCTATTAATGAAATTACCGGATTCGAATATGCCGGTCATTTTTTCAGAAATCGTAGGGTTGATAGATTTGGCCCCTACCGTGCTTGCACAACTTCAATTGGACAATCCTTTTGAACGTACAAGCTTTTTGGGTAAAAACAGTTCTGGTTTGTCTTATGTGATTGCTGAAGCCAGTTATGGCAGCAGCGGAGCGACGCCTGTGGATGAACAAATGCTAAATATTGATCCCTTACCAAAAATCTATTGCTACAGAAGCAAACAGTGGAAAATGGTTTTGGACCAGGGAAAGAATCAAACCTATTTATATAATTTATTAATGGATCCAAATGAAACTCGTGACGTGTCTGACATTTACAGATCTCAAGCAAACCAATTGCTGAGATATCTGGAAGAGCATTCAAAATTCATAGAGAAAAAGCGTTTGTTCTCTAAAATCAAAAAAGTTCAAAAGAAATTAGACCTGGCAATTAGTAAATAATACATGAGAGTTTGGAATCGTTTAGTGCACAAGAGCTGGGAACATTTTCAAGATTTTTTTCATTTAAAATCACGGCTAAAGATTTTTGAAACAACCGCACTCGTGCACGTCATCCAAGAGGAATCCTCTTAAGTTCGGAAGCCGGCGCAATCCGACAAAAAGATTCCTTTTGAATGACCACCACCTCGGATGCGTGTTCTAAACAGTTAGCGTTTCATAGGCATAACGCTGGCATAATTGACCTTGATAGCCAAAGATTGAAATCTGTTCATAGCCTATTGAGCATACTTTTTTAAGCGAAATGGCTATGAAGTACTTGAAATCTAAGAAAATATATTGTACTTTATGGACAAAACCGACGGTCGCGAGACCCACGAAGGTTCATTTCAGCAAACAGAGCGAGTTACATTAATTATTTAGCATTTGAACGAAAACTATAAGTCATAGTCGTCATTGCGAGGCGTCTTTTGCCGAAGCAATCTCATGCCGTGCCTAATAGTGAGATTGCTTCGCTGAGAAGCGCTCGCAATGACAGCAAAAATTGAGTTTTCGGTCAACCACTATTTAGTAAAGCGGACGGAAGGTTCACAAATCGGAAAATTGAGATGAAAGACCTTTTAATTGGCGGGTGGATTAATACATGCAGTCCAGTTGTGGCAGAAATTATGAGCGCTTCTGGCTTTGATTTTCTCGTGGTTGATGCAGAGCATTCGGCTATAGACGTGCCTCAGGCACAGTCCATTTTTCAGGCAATCAAAGCTGGCAATCCAAGCTGTATGCCGATGGTGCGCTTGGCCGGGAATACTTATGCGGAGACAAAACGCTACTTAGACGCAGGCGCCATGGGGGTAATCGCACCGCTCATTAACTCCAAGACTGAGGCAAAGGAGCTTGTACGTTCAGTGAAGTATCCACCCTTAGGCGATCGCAGCGTTGGTTATGGCCGCAGCCATGGTTATGGATTTTCCTTCGATGAATATATGCATGCCGCCAATGAAAAGACATTTGTTTGTATACAGATTGAACATATTCGAGCGGTTGAGAATCTTGATGAAATACTTTCGGTGGAAGGGATTAATGCTGCACTCGTTGGACCTTATGATTTGACAGCTTCAATGGGAATCACGGCGCAGTTTGAGAATCGCGATTATATCTCCGCGAGGGATCATATCCTCAAAAAGTGCAAGGAGTATGGAGTTATTGCAGGCATTCACGTAGTACAACCAAATCCAGCAGAAGCTTGCGAAAGAATAAAGCAAGGCTTCAAAATGATTGGCTACAGTCTGGATATTACTATGATCGGTACGGTCTGTAGGCTAGGTCTGAATTCCATTAAAAAAGGATTGAAAAATGATTCACAGTAGGAATGTTACAGCTCTTGTTCCAATCAAGGAGCATAGCGAGCGGGTAAAAGATAAGAATCTACGGAATTTTTGCGGAAAACCTCTCTACCACCATATTTTGGAAACATTGGAACGAACTTATGCCGTTGATGTAGTCATTATCGATACGGACAGTTTTCTTGTTATGAATGAAGCCCCTAAATTGTTTTCCAAAGTAAGAGTTGTAGAACGGCTGGACGAGTTAAGAGGCGATTATGTTAGTGTAAATAAAATTATTGAGCATGATTTATCAATTTCAGATGGTGATATTTATGTACAAACCCATGCTACGAATCCACTTCTAAAGGCAGAAACTATTGCCAAGGCATTGAAAAAATTTGTCGAGGACGAAGGTGAATATGATTCCCTTTTTTCTGTAAACCGATTTCAAAGCCGATTCTATTTAGATAATGGCCAGCCAATTAATCATGAGCCGGACAATCTAATTCGAACGCAGGACCTTCCTCCTGTTTTTGAAGAGAATTCTACACTTTATGTTTTTACAAAACAATCATTTGCTAAGCACAAGAGGCGGATTGGCGAAAAACCCGTGATGTTCGAGACGCCTCGAATTGAGTCAATAGATATTGATGATGAGCTTAGTTTCCGCTTGGCTGAAATTCTGGCACTTTATGCAGGCGGAGCCGTGAGATGACTTCCGACATTAACAGAGTTCCCAGCTTTTAATCTTTGAGTTCATTGGTAGAGATTTTAGCCGTGTCGAGATGAATAAAATGTTAGATAAACACCGGGTCCTTATTGCAACATCGCCTTTTGGAAAGACAGGTCGAAAACCTCTTGACTTGTTGGAAGCAACGGGTTGGGAATTGATCCATAATCCCTACGGTCGTAGGCTGAAGGTTAGCGAGATTCCAGAACTGATTGAAGATGTGGATGCTGTGATCGCCGGAACGGAACCGTATACTCGCGAGATACTGCAAGAAGCAAAACGTCTAAAGGTAATCAGTCGGGTAGGAATTGGGCTGGACAGCGTAGATTTACACGCCTGCAAAGAGTTTGGTATTGCCGTCACTTATACTCCGGATGCACCGTCTCAGGCAGTGGCTGAACTCACCGTTGGTAATATCATCAACCTCAGTAGATATATCTTGTCGTCGGACCGTTCCGTGCGCGAGTCAGCATGGAATCGTTTTATGGGAGTACTTTTGAAGGAGATGACGATTGGAATTGTAGGCGTGGGCCGAATTGGCAAAAGAGTTTGTAAACTGCTGCAACCGTTCAATCCTAAGATACTAGCTTGTGAATTAGAGCCGGATTTTGGCTTTGGGAAAAAGTATGGATTGAAATGGGTGAGCAAGAATGAGTTATTTCGGCATTCAGATTTAGTGAGTCTGCACATTCCTTACAATGACCACAATCATCACTATGTGGATCGTAATACGATATCCATGATGAAAACTGGCAGTTACTTAATCAACACGTCTCGCGGGGGTGTTGTAGATGAAGAAGCTCTGACGGACGCACTTTTGCAGAAGCATTTGGGTGGGGCGGCATTGGATGTATTTGAAAAAGAGCCTTACGAAGGAGTGCTCACTCAATTGGATAATGTAATTCTGACTGCACATATGGGAGCCTCCGCCCAAGCCTCTCGATTTCTGATGGAGACCGGTGCCGCGGAAGATTGTATTAGAGCATTAAACGGTGAAAAGCCAGAACATGATGCGATCATGGAAACCTTTGAAAATTAAGTCAAAGATGAAAAGAATTGGACTTGAACGCAAAACTGGTATATTGAAGAGAATCACTCATGAAATATCCTGTGCAGAAAAGGAAGGAATTTTGGATTCATCTATTTATGATAGTAGCACAGGTTTTTCAGGAAAAAAAATAATAGGATTATTACAAAGGCTTACGCCCATATTCGAAGATGATGATACCGCTTGTTACCTTGAGGTCGGTGTATTTAAAGGATTAACCCTCCTTTCGACAGCCATTAGTTCGCCAAATCTGATCTGCTTTGGAATAGATAATTTTGCTTTTTTCGATCCTAAAAAAGAAAATTTAAGTTATGTTAAGAGCCGTTTAGCCAAATATGAACTAAAGAATGTTCATATTATTAACAGTGATTATGAGAGTGCATTTTCAGACTTACATTCCTATATCGGCAAAAAAAAGATTGCTGTCTATTTTATTGACGGGCCACATGATTATCGAAGTCAAATATTAACTTTGTTTCTTGCCTTACCTTATTTACATGAAAACGCCGTCATTATTGTTGATGATTGCAATTATAGGCATGTTCGTCAAGCTAATAATGATTTTTTAATAATTAATCCCAAATGGAAATTAATTTTTGAGGCCTATACACACTGTCATCCAGATAACATGACCGATGATATGTCTTATTTAGCAAGGGAGGGATGGTGGAATGGGGTTAATGTGCTGGTCAAAGATAGTGCCAATGAACTCATTCCAATGTATCCGCCAACGGAGTCCAGCAGAAAGCTTTATGAAAATGACCATATAATACATGGTGCCCGTTTTGCCGAAGTTGTTCCACAATTGCTTGATTTCTTTCAGTCTATTCTTCGGCTTAATTTATACAAAGCCGGAAAATCATCTATAAAACTGATACTCAACTGCGCCCGAAATAAGAATGACTTCAAGAGCCGGTTTGATAGTATGAACACATTTAGCGCTGATTTAACAAAATCACATTATGCTAGATACCGCTCTCTCTAAGATGTACAAAAGGAAAACGAGGGATCCCTGCCAACACGAAGAACCTGTTTTTTGCTTACTCCTATATGAACCAAAGCTTATGAAAGTGTCAACCGTCAAGGGATAATCGCTGTTCAAGATTGAATCGGTTAAAGACCCATGAAAATGATGAACAAAATTAAGAAAAAACTTCCGCCTATTGTATTACACAATCTTCGGAGATTAAGAAGCTATCCCGCGTACATGCCCTATCTGATTGCTTCCAATACATTTTTCAAAATGGAAAACCACAGGCGAATATTAAACCTGAAAAACATTCATCAGGGGCAACGCTGTTTTATCATTGGAAGCGGACCAAGTATTAACAAGATGGACTTATCTCGTCTTAAAGGTGAGATAACATTTGGACACAATGCTTTCTATTTAATAGAGGATCGAGTTGGATTTTTGCCCACTTATTATGTAATCGAAGACCCCTTGCCTTCTGAAGATAATGCGGATGAGATAAATAAATTGACCAGGACAACTAAGATCTTCGCCCATGATCTAAAATACTGCTTAAAACCAAATAATTCAATAATCTATGTTTACTTCAACAGATATTACTCGTACTACCCTTTGTCGGATTTTCCGCAATTTTCAAAGGATATTCTCAAGGGTGTATATTGGGGAGGAACCGTTGTTTATATGAGTTTACAACTCGCCTTTTACATGGGCATTCGTGAATTCTATCTAGTTGGGATTGATTTGGACTACAAGATACCGGATCATGCAACTGACACGGTAATTGTTTCGCAAGAACAAGACCTAAATCACTTCCATCCAGACTATTTTGGTCCGGGGAAACGGTGGCACCAACCTATGGTCAACAGGATGCAACACTCATTTGATCATGCCTATAAATTTCTTAAGAGTGAAGGCAGGCAACTATTCAATGCAACTGTAGGAGGGAATCTTAAGAACATTCCCAGGGTCTCTTATAACAGTATCTTCGAGAAACGGCAGTAATATTATTTACATTCAACAACTACATGAAGCATTTTGTTCGTCAGAATAGACTCAAAAATTTTCCGCGTTTAGCATTTATTGGCTGCGGCGCAATCGTTGAACAGTTTCATATCCCGGCCGTCAAAAAACTTAAGTTAAGACCATCGATATTTATTGATCCTGAGTTAAGCCGGGCAGAATCAATGGCGAAATATTTTTCCGCAAAAGTATCATCCGATTACAAAGAAGTACTGGAGGATTTTGATGCAGCTATCGTTGCCGTTCCCCACTTTTTACATGCAACAATCTGTACAGACTTACTCCGAAATGGTAAACATGTACTTGTGGAAAAACCGATGGCAACCACCACTGCCGAGTGCAATGAAATGAATAAAGCGGCTGAGGAAAACAACGCTACTTTGGCTGTAGGATTATTTCGCAGGTTCCTTCATGGCGCCCAATGGGTGAGATCGTTTCTTCAATCAGGTCGATTGGGTGAGGTTAAACATTTTGAGTTTCGAGAAGGAACCGCTTATTCTTGGCCGGTTACAACGGATTCGCTTTGGAAAAAGGAAATGGCTGGCGGTGGAGTATTGATAGATACAGGCTCCCACACATTGGATACACTAATTTGGTGGCTGGGAGATTTTGAAAGTGTCGATTACAAAGATGATTCCTATGGCGGGGTAGAAGCCGATTGCATCATGAATTTAAGACTTAAGTCTGGTGCAGAAGGTACTGTTGAGTTGAGTCGCACACGTAAGCTGGGCGGTCAAGCTACGATAACGGGAAGCAAAGGTTCGCTGCAAGCTGAACTTTCGACTAATAAAATAAAGTCTAACCCATTAGAGCTGACTGAAGCGTCCTTTGATGGTTTTAAAGGTGCAAACATTTCAAACCAATCTCTCGACTCGTTGTTTGTAAATCAAATGAGTAATTGGCTGGAAGCTATTAGAGCAGGTAACAGACCTTATGTGAATGGATTGGAGGGAGCCAAAGCCGTTGCTCTAATAAACGCATGCTATCAGAACAGGAAGCTATGGAGTTTACCTTGGGTCGGGGTTCATAACGTCTGAATAATAAAATGAGTACACTGAAGGGTAAGAAAGTTCTTGTTACCGGTGCCACAGGTTTTATAGGGGGTCGAATTGTTGAAAGATTAGTACTTGAACAAAGAGCCGAAGTAAGAGCAATGGTGCGTGACTTCAGCCGAGCCGCACGCCTTGCGAGATTTGATTGTGTCAAAATGGTCAAGGCCGCTCTAAGTGATCGCATCGCTATCGAGGATGCGGTAGACGGCTGTGATGTTGTGTTCCACTGCGCATACGATTGGAAATCAAAGACACACAACCTCGATGGAATACGATTATTAACCGAGGCATGTATAAGACATAATGTGCGTCTCGTACATTTAAGTTCAATTGCAGTCTATGAACCACTGAAAGATGGCGAGCTTGACGAAACAGAAAAATCGCTGCCTTCTGGTCTTACTTACACGGATACAAAAATCGAAATCGAGGAAGAGATTTTTCGCAAAATAGTAGGACAGGGACTAAAAGCAGTCATTTTACAGCCTACCATTGTTTATGGTCCGTTTAGCCCTTGGACCATTACTCCGGTTCAACAGCTTCTTTCAGGTAGAGTTATTTTACCAGATGAAGGGAAGGGTCTTTGCAATGCCGTTTATGTAGATGATGTATGTGAGGCCATGATCCTATCAACCAGTCAGGATGGTGGGGTTGGTGAAAGGTTTTTGATTTCCGGAGCGGAACCAGTAAGCTGGGGAGATTTTTTTGGGGCGTATGAGACTATACTGGGTGTAAAAGCAATATCATATATGTCAGAGGATGAAATCAGAAAAACGTTAAGAAATCCAGTATCAAATTTGAAATTATTGCTGGCTGACCCAAAACGCATCACTCAGTGGAAACTTACAAGAGACTTTGCATTTTTCTTGCTAGATAATTTACCGGATTGGGCAGAGAGCGGCGTAATGGCGTTGTTCAGTCGTTATCAGAAAATAGCTCCACGTCCAACGTATTTGCCCTCGAATCATCTTCTAAACATTTATAGTGCAAATTGCCGGGTTCGTATTGATAAAGCCAAACGTTTGCTCGGCTATGAGCCAAAATATGATCTTAGTCGTGGCATGGAGCTGACTGCTGAATACATTAATTGGGCGTTCCCAAGATTTAATGATTTGAAAACCTAAGCATGTAGGGGCACATGGAAAAGACTGAAATCTACAGAATTCTCAATGATGCCTATTTCGGTAAAGAAATGGATGAGAAACAAGAAATTGATGATTTGCCACTCTTACTGGAAGGGTGTGAAATATTTGTAGATGTGGGTGCCAGTATTGGTCAGTATACATATTTTGCCAAGCAAATACTAAATAACGCAGTGATTTATTCAATTGAAGCAGATCCCTTACGATTTGAGATGCTTGAGCAAAACTGCAAGGCTTGGGAAAAATTAGGAACAAACAAAATAATTCCCATCAATGCTATTGTTGCAGAAAAAGAGGGCATGAACAGCTTCTACTCTACAGAATCTAATGTCAGTGGAAGTGTATTCAAGATTCCTCAACGATCGGAACATTGGAAGAAATTGGATGTTAAGAGCATCACTCTTGACAAGTTTGTTGAAAAAGAGAAAAATATTTTTGTTAAGATTGATATCGAGGGTGGCGAATATCGCGCTTTGTCTGGGTCAAAAAAGCTTATGGAGGAAAGTAACGCAACATTTTTGGTTGAGCTGCATGCGTGGGGCGATAAAGATTTAAGAAAATACCCTCATCATATTATTAAGCTTTTTTATCAATCTTCTTATGAAATGAGTAAGAGATACAACCATTACCTTTTTAAGAAGTCAGCGAGGAAGAAAAAACTACCATTCAGGTACTATTACTTGTTCTTAAAGCGTCTATTCGAATCTTGTTTTCCATTTTCGCATCAATTAATAGGGATGACTAAAAAGGATTGCATGTAGATGGCGAAATTTCCGGTCAGCGTGATTATTCCAACCATGGAGAGAGAGGAGATCACCTTGGCTACCCTTAAGTCATTTGAGAATCAAACTTTCATTAACTTTGAGTTGATTGTATTGGACCAAACCACACCTCCTAGTGAGCAATTGTCAACTTTCAATTCCAATGTCTATTATTATCGTTATCATCACATCCGTCAGAAAAGTCTGCCAAATGCAAGGAATGTCGCTGCGAAGATTGCCCAAGGCGCTATCTTGATATTTGTTGATGACGATGTGATTCCTGCGCCAGACCTAGTTTCAAGCTATATCAATGAATTCGAAACGCACGATGATTCTGTTTGGGTCATTGGTGGGCGAGTGTATGAAGCCCATACGAAAATCATGAGTGAGCGATCAAATATTTCCGGTGGGTACATCACAAATTACGGGAAAACCCTTAAGAATTTTTCTGCCGAAGACTATTCCGAATGCGACTGGGTAGTTGGCTGTAATTTTGCTGTGCGGAAGCGGAGGTATCTGGAGATAGGTGGCTTCGATACGAATTACATCGGAAATGCCATGCTGGAAGATGGTGACTTTTGTTTTTGCGTCAGGTCTAATGGCGGCCGAGTCATTTTCTCTCCCAAACCGCAACTGGAGCACTTAAGGGCCAAATCAGGGGGTACAAGGCAATTGAATATGGATTTAGGCATGTTCTATCGAAGTCATAATACGGTTTATTTTTTCAGAAAACATCATAAACATCGGTATCTGCCCATTGTCTTTTTCTATTTGAACGGAGTCGCATTAAAAGACTTTATCCAAAGGAAGCATTCATTTAAGTCGTTTTTTTGTGGCTTGAAAGGATTTGTGATGGGATTTGGAACAACGATTCGTAACTGATAATATTTATGAAAACATCTACGAAGGTAGCTAAAGAGGCCACCATTACATTTGTCGGCATGGGATTTGGAGATGCTATGCGCTACTTATTTACCATGCTTTTAGCCCGTTTGGTGGGAGTAGAATATTTGGGCATTTACTCTTTAGCCAACTCCGTTACGCGGCTGGCGGAAGTTTTCGGAAAGGCTGGACTGGATAGTGGTATCCTGCGCTATGTAAGCATGCGGCAGGGCACTGGGGACTATCTGGGCATTCAGCAAGATGTCTATTCCACGTTGAAGTTAGGTTTGATTTTTTCATTGCTGGTCATGTCCGTTCAGGTCTTGCTTTCAGATTGGCTGATTTCCAGCGTTTTTCATGGCTCTTCGTTACTGCAAACGGTAATCATCATTAATGCCATCACACTACCTTTTACTGTTTTCACGCTGATCGCTGCTCATGCAACTCAGGGATTTAAGCTGCTGAAGTACAAGGTCTTTGTCACCAATCTTCTGGCACCTGGGGTTTTGCTGATGACCATGATTGCCGCTTATTTTCTTATCTCAGCGGAAATGGCAATTATATTACCTACGGTTGTTTCGGCTGTTGTGGGCTTTTTTGTCATCTTAGGGTTCCTGAAACAGTTGACCGGAGTCCATTTTTCACAAGTCTTACGCGTAAGATTTGATCTGGAAATATTGCGATTTTCATATCCGCTGATGTTTGTTGCGGTCATCGACACCTTTATGCACTGGATGGACATAATCATGCTCGGGTATTTCACCGATACCAGGACAGTGGGCCTTTACCACCCGGCTGCAAGAATGGCTGGCTTAGTACGAATAACGCTTGTCGCGTTAATGAGCATTTCCGGACCCATGCTATCGGAATTCTTCGCTCAGAAGAAACAGCAGGAAATGTCTGACCTTTACAAGTTGGTGGTCCGTTGGATCATGACTCTGACACTCCCAATTGCTGTTCTGTTGGTGATATTCCCCTATAAGACCATGCTGCTGTTCGGCGGACAGTACATGCAGGCGGCGACTGTGTTGCTTGTGTTAACCATTGCCACCTTGATTCAATCATTTACAACCGTAGGCGGTACCACGCTAACCGTCACCGGCTATCCAAAAGTCAACTTGATCAATTCCGTTATTGTAGTGGTTATTAATGTGATTCTAAATATAGTGTGGATTCCCGTGTACGGGATCATGGGCGCTGCTTATGCCACGTTAGCTTCGATGACGATTCTCGGGGTATTGCGCTATGTTGAAGTGTGGTACTTGGTCAAGATGCATCCATTTTGTTGGAAACTTTTGAAACCGGTTATGGCGTGTGTTTTTACCTATCTTATGTTGCGCATGGTCAAACCGTATTTGATGCCTTTCCATACCTTGGTGACTTTAACTCTGGCGGCAGCGATTACTTTCCTTTGTTTTGGTGCTATCCTGTGGCTGTTGAAGTTTGATGCTGATGACCGGGAAGTCACGAAAGCATTGTTGATGATTAGAAAATCTTCGAAACGAATATAAAAGGATGGTAGAAAGATGATAAAAAGCAAGCGTACTTTCAAAAATACCGATTTGTCTGTTCAAAGTAAACTTGGTGAACAGAATTTACAGGAAGAATTGAACTCTATAATTCGAGAATATGGACCCTATACCGTCCATAATTTGAGATTAGGTACTGGCGCTTATACCATAAACGACAGAGTTAATTTTGACCATTTTAAACTGAATCGCATAAAACAAATCTTGGCTGATTTAGGTTTTCTACAGAAAGGGAAAACGCTACTGGATATCGCCAGCTTAGAATCAATGTTTGCTATTGAGTTCGCCATGGAAGGTCTACAAGTGACTTCAATTGAAGGACGTAAATGCAATTTGGAAAAAGGGAAATTTGCTGCTCAGGCATTGGGCTTGGAAAATATAAGATTTTATCTGGACGATGTAAATAACATTGCACCTGAAAAATATGGAGAATTCGATGTTATTTTGTGCATGGGAATCTTATATCACATTTCTAAAGAAAAATATTTGAGTTTTCTGAAAAACGTGACTGATTGTTGTAAGGATTTGTTAATAATTGACACGTTTATTTCCTTGCGTGGTGGTGATTACTTGGAACAGGATGGTGTACGGTATGAAGGAACGACTTGGAGAGAATTCGAAGATTCTGCCAGCGAAGAAGAAAAGATGAAAAATGTTCATGCCACTCTCACGGACAACCTTTCGTTTAGTATGTCAAAGGGGAGTTTGATAAAATATTTGGAAATTTTGGGGTTTACAAGTGTATGTGAGGTTTATATACCATCGCAACCTAATAACCCAATAGATCGCATCACGCTCGTATGCAAGAAGGCTACCCCAGTTTCTTTGAAAGTGTTTCCAGAATTCAATCATAAAAAGCATTTTGATTCTTTTGAGGATACCAGAGGACTGGGCCGGCGAATGGTGGTTCATTGGAATGAAAATATCGTAAAAAAAATGTTGAGGAGAAGCTTCCGAATGACTCGTCACAAATTTAGAAAATTGTGGAATAGAAAGTGACAACTGACCCCCGGAACTAAGCAAATGACGTCGTGATCACTTGACAAAAAGAGTTAGTATTCTTACTTTCTAGGTAACTATTCAGGCATATTAGAAGGCAAAACTATTTAGGGCAAAACAATTAATCTCAAAAAGCGGGGTG
>JBHIAW010000010.1:0-31466 GCA_046758765.1 bacterium | reverse complement strand
CTTCGGCTTTTTGTTTTTCTATTTTGAGCTCTTTTGATTTTTTCTGTAACTGTGTGATCGATTCTTTAATTCTCCCTATCATCTCGTTAAAAGCGTGTGCTAAAACCCCTATTTCATCGAAGGTGCTGACCTTAATTCGTACATCATGATTCCCCTTCGCCACTTCATTAGCCGCATCGCGAAGTCGAATAATTGGTTTAGTTATCATACTGCTGAAAACAAGCGTAATACCAGCACCGAATAGGAGAATGGTCAAGCTAATAAAGAGAGATATAATCTTGTTATTATGAATGCTATTGTACACATCCGCCAACGAATATCCTAATAGCAATGTGCCATACTCAGTATCCTGATAATAGATCGGGACAACAGTATGTAACATTCCCTCCGCCTCTAATATCGTCTTTTGACTCAACAGTTTATTAGTACCTATCTTCTGGTGATTCGGATTATATGCAGCGAATTCCTCATTGGTGGTGTCGAGCACAACGATGTAGGCTAAAGCACTATCATTTTTTGCCCACTTCATGGCTTCGGTGATTGCGGTGTAATTACTTGATCCCAATCCGACTCCAACTCCTAAGGCAACCATTTCGGCCATGCTTTGGACTTTGTTCTCCAATGCTCTGAGCGCCAACTTTTTTTGCTTGCTCGGATAATAGGTGAAAATGAACACAGATATCAATAGCAACGTAAAAATTGAGCTGCTAATGAGTTTTGTTCGTATTGGTAACCTCAAGAAAATCTCTTTCATGGCGAAATTTCTCTAGATTCAATCAAAATATGGCTTAGAGCCTTTGCCTCACTTGAGGGGGTATTTAGCCTCTCCTGGCTCTTTACCTTCTATGGTTAATACTTTCACGTCCTTACCAATATCTGATATATCAATAAAGCAAATCGCGCCAGGATTTTTTGATACAAATTTTTTGATCTCATCGACATCCTTAAATTCTATCGGTGGGTTCGCACTTTTTCCAGAAAGAACGAAACTGATCCAATATCTTTTCACCTTATCAATGGTTTTATTCAAAACAACTTTATAAAATCTTTTCTTCAGAGGAGCATATTCAGCTAATACAACTCTCTTATTATTAGAAAAAGTGGTAACCTTTCCCAAATAGATATTCTTCAACTCATCCAAAGTCAAGTTATTGGATGAGTTACTCTTATGGACAATCATCGTAATCTGTGCTTGTGCCCTGTTGAAAAGAGTGAATACAAATATTGCTAAGGTGCACAGCAATAACGTTGATTTTTTCATGATTTTCTCCTAACAAATTCAATTAAAAAGCCACAGTGATAGCACTAACAAACAACTCATAACTTTTAGTGTTTGGATTTTGAAAGCTTAGAAAATGTATTTCACTTTTTAAGTAAACCTTTGGGTTCACAGAAAAATTAATTCCAAGGACAATGTCCGTTTCGCCATCATCCGTTGTGTCATCATCCGGGTCAAAGAAATCGTATCGTGCAAACGGAGTCAGTTTGTCAATAAATGTATAGGCACCTTGCACATAATATCCAATACCGGTTTGGAAAGTGCCGTTTGGTGTGCCAGTCGTGTCTACTTTTTCTAATTTAGGAAGGAAAAATTCCGCCTCTATTTGAACATTCGAATAATTTAATGCGGCATCGAATGCCAGCGTGGTTTGTTCCGTGTTGTTGGCATCGCCATTCTTATCCGTATAAAAGGAAAGGCCAAATCTCAACTGCTCTACAGGAGGACTCACCACGAAACGCCCGCCAACTGCTTTGTTTGAATTGTTATCTTTTGAGCCAGGGTCTGGTCCTCTACCGTTGCTCAAATATAGGTAATATTCGCCTTGCCATTGATTTGCAAATAGAGTCCCTAAAACCTGAACACCCGTGGCAAACTTGGCAAATAATCGCTGCTTTTTCCCAAGTGTATTATTGTGCTTTCCATAGATTGAATTTGGTAAAAAGGTCGATAGGAAGGTAGGGCTAGCGTCATGCTTTAAGTTGTAGATGCCGAAAGGTGGCAAAAACTTTCCTACCTTAACCTTGAATGCATCGGAGTACTTAAACTCGAGCCAAGCTCTCTCTAAAGCAATTAATCCTGATGAGTTACTACCTCCAGCTTCATGTTGGACGCCATGTTCCCATTCGATCTCACCAAACACTCTGAAGCGATCATCCAGACGATAGATCGTCACCACGTTGAAATGATGCTGATCGAATGTCCATCGTTTGCCAGCAGCATCTTTGTTACTCCCTTCTATTTCCACATCAAAGTAGCCATAAAAATGCAACCTTGAATCCTGAGCGACACTCATACTGCCCGAAAGATGCAGAAGCAATGTTAC
Organism: bacterium; assembly: GCA_046758765.1. Taxonomy (GTDB): domain Bacteria; phylum Zhuqueibacterota; class Zhuqueibacteria; order Oceanimicrobiales; family Oceanimicrobiaceae; genus JBHIAW01. The sequence continues at coordinate 29,142 of JBHIAW010000010.1, read as the reverse complement.
AAGAATTACGTTGATAAACTTCATGATGGACTCCTTATTTTAAATACTTTGAAGATTTGATAATTCCTTACATTTATATAGTTATCGCATTTTTGAGCTAGTTCTTTAAAACCTTTTACTACTACCTAAATTGAGCGATTCTTACGTCATTGGGGAGCAATCTTCTTAAATCTTCCTAAAAACCCAGCGCGGGGGAGCCGCAAGTGCAAATTGCAAAATGAAAAATGCAAATCGAAAAATTAATTTCGCACCTTTCAATAATGACGCCGAAGGCAAATGACTTGAATGGCTGAATGACTCGGCCTGGTAAAACTGCGAACAGGTTGGCACAAGATTTTTTGCAAAATAAACGAAGATTCAACTCTCAACAGATTAGCGCGGCGAATCGGCATAAAGTTAAGTTAAAACTATCACAAAAGGGGACACAGAGTTCCCAGCGCAGCTTGGCTGCAACCAACGAAAATAATAAAGTAACAGATCAAATATAAGACAGGATTAACAGGAGCAACAATTTCCAAATATTGGGAAATGACTGCGGCAAGCTCGTGCTTCCTGATGGGCTTGGAAAGATAAGCCGTGCAGCCGGCCTCCAAACACTTTTTTACCGCGGCGGTATCTTGATGCGCCGTCGTCGCGATGATGGGCACCTCAACTCCATTGCTAAGTTTACGGATGGCCTGGGTAGCGGAATATCCATCCATCACCGGCATTTCCATATCCATCAAAATCAACGAAATCGTTCTCCGCTTATAAATATCCAAAGCTTCCTGCCCGTTGCGGGCAAAGACCAGCTTGTAACCACCTCGCTTTTTAAGATAATTTTTAATCAAGTTGCGATTATCTGGGGAGTCGTCGACTACCAAAATGGTGGGACGCGGGTCCAGCCATTTACGAATGGTATCGAGAAGAATTTTCTTTTTTAGCGGTTTGGTGACATAATCATCCATATCATGCATTAAACATTTCTCACGGTAGCCTTGTAAGGCATGAGCGGTTAGCGCAATGATGGGCACCCGTTCAGCTTGCTGGCGCCGCTCCAATGCCCTGATTTCCGCAGTAGCTTCAAAGCCATCTTTAACCGGCATCTGCACATCCATCAAGATTAAATCATAGTGAAATCTTTCAACCGCCTCCACCGCCAATTGACCATTCTCGGCAATCTCAACTGAATAGCCGGCTTTCTCTAATATCTTTTTGGCTAATGCCTGGTTATCCAAGTTGTCTTCAACGAGTAAAATTCGATGTTGAATTCGCTTCCTTATTTCATCTTTGGGTTTGGTAACCTTATTTTCAGAAACGTCTTCATGGGTTTGATAACGTAAAACTTCCATGAGAATCTCTAGAAGTCTTGATTGCTTGGCTGGTTTGGTAATGTATTTAGATATATTCAACTTTTTCATCAATTCGGAATTGATCTGCCCCACGGACGAAAGCATAATCACTTTTATATCTTTAAGATGTGGCTCCTCTTTAATCTTTTTTGCCAGCTCAAGTCCATCCATGTCCGGCATCTTTTGATCCAGAATGATTAGATTGATTGCTCCTTCGGACTTTTTTAAAATGGCGAGCGCCTGAGGTCCGCTTTGAGCCTCTACAACCTTAAAACCCCAGGCCATAAGCGTCTTCCGTAAAATGAATCGATTGGTTTCATTGTCGTCGACCACTAATATTGTAATTTTTTTGAAATCGGGGTAGGAATAATCTAAGACTTCAGATTTTCCTTCTCCGATGGGTAAAGTTAATTTAAAGTGAAATGTACTGCCCTGACCTTGTTGGCTTTCTACCCACATTTCGCCGCCCATCAACTCAATCAGAGACTTAGTGATATTTAAACCCAGACCCGTGCCACCGAATTTGCGCGTGGTAGAGCTATCTTCCTGGGAGAACTTTTCGAATATCTTCTTTAGGTTTTCTTGTGAGATACCGATGCCGGTATCGCGAACTGCAAAATGCAAGTGAACCGCATTTCTGATGGTTCGGCTGGACTCACCACGAGTTTCTGATTGGGGATTGCTGACTGCGAGTTTCGCTTTACGCTTTACGCTTTTCGCATTCCACAATCCGCATTCCACCACGACTTCCCCTTTTTCAGTAAACTTAATCGCATTGCCAAGTAGATTCACAAGTACCTGGCGCAGTCGCGTAGGATCGCCCACGAGCCAGGGAGGGATTTCGGGTTCGACGTAGCAGAGGAGCTCGACACCTTTTGCCTCGGCGCGTATACTAAATATTTCGGCTGCTCCTTCAACGACTTCGCGCAGATTAAAGTCGATGTTCTCGAATTCCAGTTGTCCGGCTTCAATCTTTGAGAAATCAAGGATGTCATTGATTAAACTGAGGAGTCCTTCAGAGGAGGATTGTACCACATTTAGAAACCCGCGCTGTTCCGAAGTTAATTTGGTCTCCAGAGTAAGTTCGGTCATGCCAATGATGGCATTAAGAGGGGTGCGAATTTCATGACTCATGTTGGCTAGAAATTCGCTTTTGGCGCGGGTGGCTTCTTCAGCCGTTTCTTTGGCTTTTTGTAATGCTATTTTCGTCTGGGTGAGTTCAGCTACGCGTTGTTCAAGTGCGGAGGCCAGTTGACGAAGTTCCTGATTAGCTTCGTAGAGTTCACGGCTCTTTTGTTCCAATAAAAGCTCTGCTTCCTTTCGGGCTTTGCGCTCCCGTTCCAAACGCCGCTTTAGAAGTTCTACCTCATTCATTGATCAGGCCTGTTTAGTTAAAATAAATCGGACAGTTTTCCCTTTACCGTCTGATAAATCCTCCTTTCGAAGTTCTATTCTCTCCCCAAAATGGTCAATACACCCCAATATGAGCCCTTCTGCTAAATCAGCCAGCCCACGCTCTGAACTATAAATCATTGACAAGCGGCCTTGTTCAGAAGTGTCAAACTCAAACGTAGGGAGTTCGGCATCGGGATACAGCTTTCTTACTTCGCTATGAATGATTTCTTCAATGCTTTCTAGAAATGAGAACGCGGTTGCAACACCATTAAAAAAATGAGGATAACCTACAAAGAATCTGCCGAAAAGGTGCTTACCGAAGGTTCGAAGCAGGTCTGAGACGGAAATACCCGTAGCCTTGCTGAGTTGGACAACAAGTTGCACCATCTCGTTGTAGTTGTAAGTTCCAACGGCGGTGTAAGCCCCACCGGAAGGCAGATCGGACGCTTCAATAATAGTATCGGCGGTCTCAGGGCCGAAGGTGTCTTCTACCATCTCAAAAAACTCTGTAAAAACGATTCCCTTCATGTCTTTTCTCCTTTCTCTGTGCTTCTCTGTACTACAAATCTGCAACAAGTTGTTTTTTTAGCAAAGTCTTAGACAGGATAAACAAGATGAACAGGATGGAGTAAGAACTTAAATCCTGTAAATCAAAGTAATTCTCATTCCCTAGCCCACAGAGTGTGTGAAAAGTGCAATCGAGACATTCCTTATCTCAGCAACACCTTGATGTCATTCTGGAAGAATCTTTTTAATAAACAGCTTCTTAATCCTGTCTTATATTTGATCTGTTACTTTATTACTTTCCTTGGTTGCGGCCAAGCTGCGCTGGGCTTCTCTGTGAACTCTATGTCCTTTTTAAATAATAATCTTTGCACTAACCCGTTGGAAAAAGGTGAGGGTCTAATGACCGTTCTATGCCAAGCATGGTTACATCATCATCAAATTCACCACTTCCTCTCCAACGGTATAAACTTTGTTTGAGTATTCTCATCACCTCTTTTAAGGGGAGGTCTTTGATTTCTTGCAAGCATTCCATTAATCTTTCAACAGAAAACTGTTTCCGTTGTTTGTTGGTACATTCTGTGATACCGTCAGAATATAGAAAGAGACGGTCACCTTGGTGGAAATCAAACTCTAATTCGTCGTACTCCATATCCGACAGCATCCCCACCGGGAACCCACCACTGCCAATTAGCGATACGCCATTCCTATGTTTAATAAATATTGGAGAGGGATGACCGGCTTGACTAATTCGTATTTGGCCGTCTTTAGTATGAATAATTCCATAAATCATCGTAAAGTATTGCATTGCATCAAACTCGTTTTGAAATCGGTTGTTGAGCTCCTTAATGGCTTTTGCAGGCGGTGTAATTGCATAGTGTGGGGGGTTAGGTATAAAATGTTTTAAGGGGCTGCCATCAGAGGGTAAAGGTGAAAGCAATTTATTTAATGTTACTGATTGCATAGCGGCAGGGATTCCGTGGCCAGCAACGTCGAGTAAGTAAAATCCAATATGATGCTCGTCAAGGCGGAAAAAATTGAAAATATCTCCTGCAACAAAAGTGCATGGCAAAAAGATCCACTCGAAATTTATTCCAGAGATGGTCGAGGCAGTGCTAGGCAACAGACTTTGCTGCATTTCAGCCGCTGCCTCAAGGTCTTTGCTGATCAAAGAATAGGCTTCACTCAGTTTTTTATTCTGCTCTTCTAGATCCTTTTGAAGATTTAAGATTCGCTCCCCCGCTCGGATACGAACTTTTAACTCACCTCTGTTAAAGGGCTTTACTATAAAATCATCGGCGCCGGCTTCCATACCCTCTATTAGATCATTCTTATCATTCTTTGCTGTCAACAAAATGATAAAAATGTATCGAGGAAAATTAGTCGCCCTAATATGCCTGCAAAGTTCCAATCCATCCATTTTTGGCATCATCCAATCGCTGATTACAAAGCTGATTTGGTGTTTTTGCAATAATTCCCAGGCTTCCAGTCCATTGGCCGCAGAAAGGGCCTCGTGTCCCCATTGTTCAAGGGTTTTTGATACAAGCAACCTTGTGTCTTTATCGTCATCAGCGATCAGGATACGCATGGCTATTTTCTGTCGTTCATTCCAATTATCGAGGACAAGCAAGGGCAAGATTCTGCAATTGTGCTGAGGAAAAAGTTGACGAAGAGTATTCTTCTTTGAAGAAATTCACTCTTCATCCTGATATACAACCTTAACAGAAGAAAGATAACCAGCTAAAATGTTGTTTAATTTTTCTATCTCTTGTGTATTGCAATTTTTGGCTGCTTCCTCAATTCCTTTACCAATTTCGCTGATCTCATCAAATCCATAACCTCCGCCGCTTCCTTTCATACTGTGGCCAAGTCTTTGAATCTCCGCTAAATCTTCTTCTTTGAGCAGTTTTTTGATTACTTCAACGTCACCATATCGATTCTTCAAAAAACCTGGAATCAAATCCTCCAAATCGGAATCCACGTACACGACAACATCTTCCTTCATAACAACCTCCTATTCTTTCAGTTGGTCTACGACTAATACGTTCAAACAGGGCCAATCCATTTATCGACGGTTTTTGAGTAGAACTTTCATTCTTAAAACTTTTGTAACATAAAATTCCAGGTCATGGTGCAAAATTCAACAGCCTATCTATAGTATTACGAGTTAGGTCTTCGTTTTTTTGCAAAAGATTTTGTGCCAACCTAATCACAGTTTTACCACGCCGAGTCATTAAGCCATTCAGGTCATTTGCCTTCGGCGTCACTATTTTGATCGCTATGATTAAACATTTCCAGCTAATTTTCAGAAGAAGCAAAAACAAAAAAGGCGAAAGAGAATTTCTTTCGCCTTACAATTTCAAGTGGTCTGAAGCGGCTATTTTATTCTTTCAAAAACTACTTGGCTGTTCTTCTTGTCAATGAAAATATTATAATAATCGAAAAAATCCAATTTACCCAATAAAAGCGGGGTTTTCTCATTTTCAGTGATCAAGGCCGTAATTTGAAATGGTCGATAGCCCCAGAATCAAAAATAAACTTAAACGGACAATATGGCTGTCTTAACAGGAATTGTAATTTCAAATTCAGGAATATTACCAAGGGCTGTGTTCTTTTTAGTGATAGGAACTGCTAAATTGATATATTTCTAAACACCTGACCCACGACTTTAGTGACTTCATCATGGATAATCCCGTTACTGGCCACAATGTTGCCGGTTTTTAAATGGGTATCGCCTCCCCACAGGTCCGACACTTTACCGCCGGCTTCCTCAATCAAAATGGCTCCAGCCGCAATGTCCCAGGGATTGAGCGTGATCTCCCAGAAACCATCCAGGCGGCCGCAGGCTAAATAGGCTAAATCCAAGGCAGCGGCACCAGCTCGACGGAAATCGCTCACTTGGTGAAAAAGCTTAGTAAATGCTTCAAAATAGGAATCGGTTAAATGCTTGGCCCGAAAGGGAAATCCAGTTGCAAGCAAGCACTGAGAAAGATCATTAGTCTTAGAGACATGGATAGAAGTTTCATTGAGAAAGGCGCCTTTACCTTTTTCAGCATAAAAAAGTTCGTTGCGCACCGGATCGAGCACGGCGCCAACAAGCAGTTGTCCTTCACACATGAGAGCCACGGAAACAGCAAACATGGGGAATCCATGAATGTAGTTCTTAGTTCCGTCCAATGGGTCTACCAACCATAAATACCCCTTTGCCTTTTGGGTGCCTCCAGATTCTTCGGCTAAAATGCTGTGGCCGGCATGGCGTTCTTTGATAAAATCGAGAATAGCAGCTTCCGAGCGGTGGTCTACTTGAGTCACAAAATCAAATCGCTGCTTTCGGTCGATTTGCATTCGTTCTTGACTCTTTAAACTTTCCATGACAATCTTGCCGCCCAAACGGGCGGCTTCTTTGGCAGTTTCTAAAAACATCGGTATTTTCCTAAATCAAATCTAAGGTCCTTGCGAACGCTTGCCCCGAAATTGCGGTAGTAGACTGCTGCCAGAACACACAAAACTTGATCTTAGCTGAGTCTTATTTTTTTCTGTTCAGACAGTTAAGATCGTCCCAACCTTGGCCCTTCTAAAGGCTAAGGTGTTTCTTTTTAATTAAATCGAAGAGATTTTGTGAATTAACTAAAGTCTTGGAAATAAAAAGAATTAGGATACAGTTGAGATTTGTCGACGTAGTAAATCATTGGCAAGTCGGCTAGTCGAAACACCAAGTTTTTGTGCCTGTTTTCGAAGTGCCTTCATCACGTCTTCATCTACTTCAACTTCATAATGCCGTTTTCGTAACTCAGCTTGCACCTTCACATCTTGAAACGCATCGGGATAATCTATTGTGTCATGAGTATCCCAGAATTCAGCCGCTTCTTCAGGACTGGAAAACTCATTTGGAATTGGCTCAATACGTTTATCTTTTTTGCTCATAATACCTCCGTTCGGCTATTGACATGTCTCTCGCTGATATGGGTAGAGCGGCTTTTTTCGTTTGTGGATGAAGAAAACAACCAAGTATCTTCCCATCTCTGTTTGACCGTAGGCGACATACAAGTCCTCACCTTTTATTCGACCTTTCTGTGCATGACGAAAGTGGGCGCCTGAAAAAAGAACTTGTTCCACTTCTTGTGTGGTAACATTATGCTTTGACTCAAACTTCTCAATAATCCGCTCTTTCCAAATAACTTCCTATATGCGCAAAGTTAACCCCGTTTGTGGGTATCATTCGATTGCTTCATAAACGTTTTCTTTAGCGTAAATTTAATTATAATGTGTGACTAATGCAACTGATAACCTTTTAATTTTATCAGAAATGGTCTTTAATTTTTTGAATAAGCTGAAGGCGCCCAGTCTTTTGTTTTTCACCTTTGGATGGGTGTCCAAGAACTCCGATATACCTTTTCTTAGAATCCCTTCACCTTTTCCATGAATGATGCGAACCTGGTGCCATCCAGCCAAAAGGGCATCATCGAGCAATTTGTCCACTTCCTGAATGGCTTCATCGAGACGATTTTACCCAATCAGAAAAGGATACAATGTTGAAAAATTGGTAGACAACTTCTTCGCTATGCAAACGAAGCTACTGACACAGGACGTTCCACAGCAAAGGTTTTCCGATGAAGTTTGATGCGCTCAATCTCATGCAGTGTTTCTGCTGTAAAATAGCTCTCACCACATTTGGGGCAGCTAATCATCGGAATGTTTTCTATAATCAGCATGTCTTTACCTGTGCCATAAGCTTCAGTAACTCTGCGAAGTCGCGTCCCTTCTTGTCCACAAATATCACATATCATTTGTTTGCGTTTATTTTTCATGGTTCACTCACAGTTATGATGACAAGTTTACCAGTTGGACTCAACTTAGCAATTAATTCGATCTCACCACCTGCAACAGTTTTTCCTTTGACACGATATTTCCATTCCGCAGTTACCTGGTCCTTTTGACGTTCTAAAATCTCGCCTGTAAGAATTCCACTTTCAAGATCAAATACAGTAAAGTTTTCATCATTCATTTCTTTTCTTGCGTGGGAAGTAACTACGTATTCGTTTCTGCGGACTTTTTGCCGCATTCGAATTAAGATTCGTTTCGACACTTTGATATCATAGCTTTGTTCTCATCTGGGTCCTTTACTTCAAAATACATTAAGAAGTCGATTAGGTTCAAATCCTTTTGGTTACTGGTTCACAAAAATCTTCAAGAAAGTACTTCTTAGCGAGCCACCTAACATCATCTAAAAGTTCTACTCCAATTCCACCACCGTAGCGCCCATATCACCCTCATTCCAGGCGCCCAGTCTTTTGTTTTTCACCTTTGGATGGGTCTCTAAGAACTCCGATATACCTTTTCTTAGAATCCCTTCACCTTTTCCATGAATGATGCGAACCTGGTGCCATCCAGCCAAAAGGGCGTCATCTAAGAATTTGTCCACTTCCTGAATGGCTTCATCCAGGCGCTGCCCGCGCAGATCGATTTCCGGCAATACATTACTCTTAGATGCAGATTGAAAATTTACTTGGGCTGAACGATTTGTATCCTGTTTTGTCTTCTTTCTTAGAAATAGCTCTGAAACTGGCACCCAAAATTTGAAATCGCCAACTTCTATCAGCGCTTTGTCCGAGCTACCAGTGTAAGAAATAACTTTACCATAAGCATTTTGTTGTTTCCAAAAAACCTCTTGACCGAGCTGTAATTGCTCAGGTGTGTGGATTGCTTGGTCTTTCTCTTTGCTCTTAACTTTATTCAAAGACTTAACAATTTGGGCCTTTTCCTGTTCAATAAGTTTTTTAGCACGTTTTATGGCCTCATGGGTGGCTTGCTTCTCTCGAATTTCCTTTATGGCTTGTTCCACCGCGGCGTTGGCCCGATCAAGTATTTCTTGGGAGTTCTCTAAAGCCTTTTCCTTGAGAGCACGTTCTTCTTTTTTTATGGTTTCGTACCGCTCTTGGTACAATTTAGATAGAGCTTCCAAACGGGTTTTTTCAATTTTTGCCTGTTCGAGCAGCTTTTTGTTTTCTTGAATTTTTTTCTCCAACTCCAAAAGAAAGCGTTCAAATTTCACTTTTTCAACGCCTACTAATTTACGAGCACGAGCCACGATTTCATCCGAAAATCCCAATCGTTTAACAATTTCAATAGCGTAGCTCGAACCTGGAATCCCCAATCTGAATTTGTACGTAGGCTGCAATGTTTCCACATCGAATTCCATGGAGCCATTTTCGACGCCCTTACAATCATAAGCAAAGGCTTTTAGAGTGCCGTGATGGGTTGTAACGATGGTCACGCATCCTCTTTCAGTCAAATCCTCTAAGAAGGCCACCGCGAGTGCCGCGCCCTCTTCGGGATCCGTTCCAACACCAATTTCGTCCACAAGAACTAAACTTTTGCTGGTAGCATTTTCTAAAATGTTTTCAATTCTCTGCATGTGGGAGGTGAAGGTGGAAAGGTCTTGTTCGATAGATTGTAAATCGCCGATGTCGGCAAAAATTTTCTCGAATATCGGCATTTTTGAATCAGGACTGGCAGGAATTGGAATCCCCGTTTGTACCATGAGAGCAAAAAGCCCAACGGTCTTTAAAGCTACGGTCTTACCACCCGCATTCGGCCCGGTGATAACCAACGTGTTAAAAACGTTACCAATTGTTAAATCGAGCGGCACTACATTTTCGCGGCCTGTTTTGCGAAGCACTAACAAAGGATGCTTTCCGTCAAAAATTTCAATTGAATTTTGCTCGTTCAATGCAGGACAATTACACTCCAATGCCTGAGACAATCGCGCTCTGGCTTGAATAAAATCTAAATGGGTCAAGACATCCAAAATTTGATAAACGTCCTCTAACTCATCACGAATAAGGCTGGTCAAATACCTAAGAATACGCTCTATTTCTTGCGCCTCTTCACCTCGAAGCCTTCTAATTTCATTGTTTAATTCAACCGATTCAAATGGCTCAATGAAAAAAGTTGACCCGCTGGCAGAGTGGTCGTGCACCAATCCTTTAACCTTTCCCTTATGCTCCCATTTCACAGGAAGAACCAATCGACCATCTCTCAAGGTAACTAAATCTTCCTGAAGATAGCCCTTTTGAGAGTAAGACTTAAACAGATCTTCCATAACCTTACGAGCTTTTTGTTCAGCTCGCAAAATTTCCCTTCGAAGCTGATTTAGTCTTGGACTGGCACAATCGTTGAGTTCAATAGTTTTGAAATCAATAGCCGCACTTATTTCCTTTTCGATATGCTTGAAGTTCTTGACTTTTTCGGCATAAGACCATAAACAGGGATACTTGTCTGACCTTTTTTTAAGATAGATGTGGACTCGCCAACTCGTGATCAAAGTTTGAGTAATGTGAACTAATGATTCAACATTTAAATAATTTCCCTCAACACTGGCAATTCTCAGAGGTTCTCTTATGTCCCAAATTTGGTTCAATGGGAAAGCATCGTCATATTCTAAAATAGCTTGGAGTTCAGACACTTCTTTCAATGCCCTCTCTACTTCATCTTTCTTGGCCATAAATACTATGTGGTCTATCTTTTCTTTTGCCATGGCAGAAATGGCAAACTGCCTTAGATAGGAGAGAATCTTGTCGAACTCTAATAAATTGTGCAGCTCAGTGAGATTGGTCATCGGTTGAGTTGCTGTCTGAGGAATGGTCATCGTTTTGCAGAGAATTTAAGAACTTTTGAGCATTATTTCCTAATTCTTTCGTTGAAAAATTTTCTAAGCTTTCTTTCAACTCTGAATAAAATGATTTGGAGCCGGGTATGAATTCCTTGAGTAAATCAAACATCTTTGGAGCGAAGTTTTTGGCTGGATAAAAGAATTTAGATTCGGCTTGGCCTGGAATTAGATTTTTGGCAAAAGGGATCATAAAAATAAACAATATTAGTAGGCTTATTATTGTAGCGCCTTTGAGAAAGCCCACGACCCCGCCCGCTAATTTCTCGAACCCGCCTAAAAAAGAGTGTCTTGTAACTTGTTGAAGAAAATGCGATAGGAGTTGAAAGCCAAAAACAATCCCGAAGAATATAAGCAGAAATCCAACTAGGGTAACCAAACCCGGAGGCAAGTCGAAAAACTTATTAATCCATACAGCAGCATTGCTCATATATTTTGTAGCAAAAATAAGCGCAACCACCAGTCCTACCAACCCCAAAAATTCCTGGAAAAAGCCTCGAAAAAGACCTTTGATAGCAAAAAAGCCAACCACAAGGATTATTATGAGGTCTAAATAATTCATTTGAAATAACTCGAAAATAGTAAATATGAAATGAACTATATAAAGTTATCAAATATCAATTAATTTAGCAAGGGATTTTAAAGTAATAGTTTTATTTTCAAGTTATGTATGTAGATGAAAGCTATGCGGAATGAAATTTCATAAAGGATAGATGTGGGAATTTTCAAGGGGTACTATGTACTTTACATTATTTAGCTCAACTTTTTCCGTACCATGTCCTGAACCAATTTACCGTCAGCTTTTCCTTTGAGCTGCTTCATTGCGGCGGACATGACTTTGCCGATGTCTCTTAGAGTTTCAGCTCCAACTTCATCAATAACCTGGGCGACTATTTTTTCTACTTCTTCTTCCGTGAGTTGCTTTGGCAGGTAGTTTGAGATTATTTCTAATTCTCTTTTCTCTTTTTCCAATAAATCTTTACGCTCGCTCTTTTCATAATGCTCAATAGCTTCTTTTCTTTTTTTAGCCGCGTTGATTAAGACTGATATTTCTTCGTCTTCGGTCAAAGCATCACCCTTTGCAATTTGCTCATCTTTAATCTGAGCACGAATCATTCGTACGGTATTCAGCCTGACTTTGTCGCCGGCTTTCATAGCTACTTTCATGTCTTCAATCAACTGTTCTTGTAAGCCCATTGCCTTACTTTTTTCAAATTTAACGGAAAATGTTTAGGATAGAATAATATTGAGAATTGGACGGTAATAGAAATTAGGTATTTTCAAGCATCATCATCCTGCGTTGTTTCCTTATAGCAGCTTTTAATTTTCTTTTCCTTCGTTCGCTAGGTTTTTCGAAGTGCTGGTGTTTTCTATAATCAGACATGATGCCCGCTTTTTCACAGGCTTTGGTGAATCTTCTCAGGGCTTTTTCAAAGCTTTCTCCTTCGCGAACTTTAACACTTGGCATACAATTCGTACCTCCTTTCGTTGTAGACCATTGGTTAGTATTTTACCGTTATTTCAAAATCAAGGCAAGCAATTTATAAAAATATCGACGTAAAATCAAGAAAATTTTACTCAAATTATCCTGGGGGCCATCTCATCCAGCGACCACCTAAGAGATGTAGGTGAATGTGATAAACGGATTGTCCGGCCTCATAATTGCAGTTGATCACCAAACGGTATCCTTTTTGATCTACCCCCTCGCGAGCCGCTAAGGTTTTTGCGGTTGTGAACATCCTCCCGACCAGTGTTTCATCTTCTGATTGTAAATCGTTGATCGTGGGAATATGTTTCCTGGGTAGGATTAAGATATGTGTGGGAGCTTGGGGATTCATATCCCGAAATGCTACCACGGCATCATCTTTGTATACAATCTCTCCGCTTCGTTTCCCTTCAATAATTTCGCAAAAAATACAATTTGACATAATTAACCTCAATATTTCGCAATTAGGAGAAACGGATTGTTCTATTGTTCCATTGTTCTACTGCTGCCCCAATAAACAATTCAACAATAGAACAATGAAACAATCCCCATTTATTATTCATGTATCAACTAAGCTCATCCATTCTATCTAGAATCAAAGCTGAGCCAACCAAAGCTGCGGTTTCTGACCTTAGTCGCCGGCTCCCAAGTGTGAAAGCTGAGAACCCATATCGGAGTGCCATCTCCACCTCTTCATCGGTAAATCCACCTTCTGGCCCAAGTAGTAAAATACCCGATTTAATAAATTCTAAATGTGACTTTTGAGCTAAGCTTTTGAAAATGTCGTTTAGATTGTGTCCAGAATATTTCTCATGAGCGATTAGCTTTAATCCGTAGTCGAAACAATTTTCGCAAATCGTCTCAATGGGTTTTGGTGTTTCTATAGTTGGCAGGCAGGACCGACCGCATTGCTTCATAGCCGCAAGGGCTATTCGCTGCCAACGTTCAGGCTTGCAAGCATATTCGCTTACGACGATTTGGTTGGAGAGCACAGGAATGAATTTAGAAATCCCAATTTCTGTCCCTTTTTCTACAACCCAATCAAAACGTGCTTTTTTAAGGAGAGCAAGAGCCAAAGTCAGTTGAAAGACTGGCTCCCCCACGTTTCTACGCTTTTTTAGGATTCTTGCTTTCAGCGAATCCTTCTCTAACTCTTCAATTTGACAATCATAGAGCGTTCCGATACCATCAATGGCTAAAAAACTATCCCCTGTCTTTTTTCTGTGTACATGAATTAGGTGGTGGAATTCATCTTTTTGCAGGGTAAGAGAGTCCTTAACTACATCTTCAGGACGAACATAAAAAAAATCTTTCTGCGCCATGAACGAATATTTTGTTTAGTGGATATTGAATCACATTAGTAGAGGGCAAAATACATAAACACTTTAACACCTAAACACCCTAACACTGTATATTGACCGGTTGCTTTGGAAACGTTCTACTAGTTACATTATTTTGAAGAGCGGCGTTCAAAGACAAACTTAAACAACTTCGGTTTCACATCTCGGTAACTCACCCCCGGTGGGGTTTCGATGTAGACCGGATGTTCCTTGTTGGGAGAATCTTTCACTCGAGCATAGTCTATGTAAGCGAGAATATCGTCTCGACTGACACTGGTAAGGAGATCTCCCCCTCCCTCAAGTACAAGACTTAAGGTAGAGGGTACGACGTGGACAACTATATTAGGTGGTGCATTTCTAACTTCTACTGGCACCTCCTTGATGGTGACCTCCAATAGTTTTTGAACATTCAAGAAAATATCAACTTGGTTCGCTGAAACCTCGACTTTTTCAGAAGGCATGGCCGCTAAAGGAGCCGTTGCTCTCAAGTCGAATCTCAGATCCGAATACTCCAATTCTTGGGTAAGAACTTTATCAATTTGAGAAATAATGCTCTTAGGGCCAGAAATGGTAATTGAATCGGGAGTTATTTGAACCTCTCCTACAATTGTATAGCCCGGAGCAGTCTTAGCTCTTATCTTGGTCGCAACGGCAATTTTTCTCTCTTGATAATCATCGAGCAGAACGGTTATAGAATCAGGGGAGATGATTTCTTGAGTTTCAATGCTACCAGCGGGACGGGAAACCAATACATTTTTAGGTTTTAAGAAGAATGTTTTCTGGTAATCCACATCAGACAAATCCAATTCAAGCCGGGCTCCCCGACTGACGCTCAACGCAATTAGAGCTTTCCCGCTCCCTTTTATTTTGACCTTAGCGTTTCTCGGAATCTCATTCAAAATGACCTTGCCATCGGGAATATTTATCACGGTCACAGGAACTTCAATACCATACTCATAATCGTTTTCAGTTACCACGAAAAACCATATAAAGATGGCAGTTACAATTACTACAATTTTTATCTTATAATTGTTGAATAGTCTAACGGTCATTTATTTCAGTTGATGATTCATAAGTTCAAAAAAATAGGGTAAAAGGAAACTTTTCCTCATACCCTATTATATCTTAACCCATCAACGGTTGTTATTTGTATGATTGACCTATTGCTTTACCAATACTTACTTCTCCGTTATCGATACGAATATTAAATCCACAATTTGGATTGGTACAGACCCACGCCTTATACATGATGGACGCTCCATCACGTCCGTAATCAGACAAAGGAATCAAAACTCCTGTAGTACATTTTTGACATTCTGGAAATTCTTTTTGCATAGACCATTGCCTCCCCTCACATTTAGTTTCAAATTAAATAAATTACAGCCATTCTTCTTTCTCAAAGTCGTCAATTCCCATTCTGCGTTTAAAGTTCTCATCGGTCTGATATAGAATCATTTCTTTGAATGGATAGCTTTTTTTCATTAGACATTTTAACATAATGGAAGACATTTTTGAACTGGGATATCTTTGGGCTAACCGGATTAACTGGGAGATTTCTTCATCATCAAGCTGCCGAATCGCGTCTTTCCAAACTTGGGCAACGCTCTCTTCTAACTGGCCTAAGATTACATTTAAGGTCAATCTTAACTCAATAGTATCTCTCGCATCATCATTAGCAGCGCCCATTTTGAATCTCCCTATGAATTGTTTTTGCCGCGAAAACGTAAATAAAGGAACTTTTGAAATCTATCAAAATTTTTTTTAAAAGTCAACCTTTTTCCATCACGTATTTGTTAAACCCTGACCTTTTCTCAAAAGGTCAGGGTCTTGGGAAGCTTCTAAGGACAGCCCCAATTGTCAAGTAGCACAAGCGTTAGTAGATTGTTGTTAGCACTGACAACATGGACGGCTTAGCTGAGTAGAGGGTAAAATCAGAAATCATATTTGGAAGGATGCTACACCTTGACAACCCACACCTTGACTTTTGCTTCGATTTCGCTGTGCAGTTTTATAGGAACCTCGTAGACTCCTAAAGCCTTCAACGGCTCATCAAGTTGGATTTTGCGGCGATCGATATCAAATCCCTTGGTCTTTAGAAGTTCGGCAATATTGTTGGAGGTAACGGCTCCGAACACTTTATCTTCTTCGCCCACGGCCACGGTAGCGGTTAAGGAAATAGTCTGGAGTCTGTCAGCCAACTGTTCCGCCGTTCTTTTATCCTTTAACTCCTGGATGTTGGCATGCTTTTTCTCCTCTTGAAATTTTTTCAAATTTGGTGGGGTTGCTTGGAGAGCGATTTGAGACGGAATCAAATAGTTTCTCGCATAACCATCCTTAACCTCTACAATGTCCCCGACTTTACCTAAGGGTTCGAAATCTTTTCTTAAGATAATTTTCATTCAACCATACCTAAATCAATAATTATTACGTAGACAATTCTTTAGGATTTTCGAATTAGCTTGTTATTTTATTCACCTTGACATTTCCGAGACGTACGGCATCAGCGCTAACAGTCTTGCTCTTTTGATTGCGCGTTTGAGCATTCTCTGATGAGGCGCACATGTACCAGAAGTACGTCTGGGGATAATCTTACCTTGTTCGGTTACAAAGCGCATCAGTTTTTTGTCATCTTTATAATCAATATACAATTCACCTTCTTCACAGAATCTGCAGATTCTTCTCTTTTTTAACATATTATTTTACTCCGTTTTGAATTAATACGTTAGATCTTCATATCCAAAATCGAAATCAGAAGTGTCTCGCACTTCTTGCTTTTCTTCAGATTGACTTGCTTTGTCTATATTTTCAACATCCACTTCTTTATCTACGAAATTCAATTCTACCTCTTCCGATTCCATTTCCACCTTGGTTATTAATTTTTCTTTTTCATCTGAAATTGAAGTATCGGCTTTCTTGGCCTGACGGTTCAGAAACTGAATGCGTCGAGCCTTAATCTCTACAACAATATTATTGCTCCCCTCTTCACTTTTCCAGGTGCGGCTCTGCAACTCACCTTCAACTATGACTGCAGAACCTTTTTTCAGAAATTCAAAACAACTCTCAGCTAATTTGTACCAAGCTACTACCCCGACAAAACAAACGTTCTCTCTCCATTGGCCAGTATTATCCTTAAACTTTCGATTAGAAGCGATATAAAAATTGGCGACAGGAGTGCCATTGGTAGTTTGTCTAAAGGATGGGTCATTCGTCAAATTACCTGCGATCATGACATTATTTATGTCTGGCATCTTTAAATTTAACATGTTCTCACCCTCCTATATAATTGGCCGGTTGGGCCCAAATCACACCGAGGTCTCATCAATCTATTTCTTCCATTCCTTGACCCAAGCTATTCTTCAGTATCCTTCTTGTCTTTCACGGCTTGGTCATCTGTATCTTTTACTTCTGCAGTACCAAGCTCATCATCTACACTAAAAGAAAAGTCTTCGTCAGCTATGACATCAGGAATTGATGGTTTCGGGCTGGTCTCAATCTGTTTCTTGAGTGGGGGTTTCTTTTCTTTTATCGCTAAAATCTTAGGATCTGTTAAGACAGTTAAATAGCGAAGAATTGACTCTTCTAAACGATATTCGCGTTCCAACAATTGAGGCAAGCTATTCGGTCCTTCAAAAAGAATGTGAAAGTAATTTCCATATTGTTTTCGATTAATTTCATAGGCCAATCGTCTTTTGCCCCATTCTTCAACTTTACGGATTTCGCCACCGTTATTTTTTATGAAATTCCGAATCTTGTTTACTAAATTTTGCATATCTTCAGACTTCAAAAAAGAGTCAATTACCATGGTTGTTTCATAAAGTCGCAATTCTTAATTCACCTCCTTAATATCATTATATTTAAATAAAAATTGGTGCCAAAACCAAAGAGATTACCGCCATTAATTTGATCAGAATGTTTATGGAAGGTCCAACGGTGTCCTTTAACGGATCGCCGACCGTATCTCCAATGACAGCGGCTTTGTGGGTATCGGAGCCTTTGCCTCCGAAATTACCCTCTTCTATATATTTTTTTGCGTTGTCCATAGCACCCCCAGAATTGGCCATTTGAATGCCGAGCATAACGCCGGTCACTAACGTCCCGATTAACAGTCCAGCTAAAGCCTGAGGTCCGAGGGCCAAGCCAACAACCACGGGAGTTACAATGGCTAAGCTACCGGGTACCAGCATACCTTGGATGGCACCAACCGTACTAATATCAACACACTTAGCCGAATCCGGCAAAACCTTGCCTTCCATAAGACCGGGGATTTCTCTAAACTGCCGGCGTACTTCCTCTATCATTTTGAACGCTGCTTTGCTTACGGCCTTGAAAAGCATAGATGAGATTAGAAACGGCAGCATACCACCGATCAGAAGGCCTGCTAAGACTTTAGGGTCCTTAATATCGGCTATCTCTACATGAGCAGATTTCATATAAGCGACTAGAAGTCCTAAAGCGGCAAAGGCGGCGGAGCCAATAGCAAAGCCCTTGCCCATGGCCGCAGTCGTATTGCCAACCGCATCCAAATTATCAGTAATATTCCGTACAGATGGGTCCAATTCAGCCATTTCAGCGATGCCGCCCGCATTGTCAGCAATGGGGCCGTAGGAATCAACCGCTACGACTATGCCGGTTGTGGCGAGCATACCAAAAGCAGCCATAGCTACCCCATAGATTCCTGCAAAATGATAAGCAATCATGACTGCGATGGCCAAAGCGATCACAGGGACCGCCGTTGAAGCCATGCCTACAGACATGCCACCGGTAACGGTTAATGCCGGACCACTTTGAGAGTCTTCGGCTAACTTCCGCACTGGCTTATATTTTCCAGATGTAAAATATTCAGTTATAAAACCAATTAACATCCCTGAGATAACACCCGCGACGGTAGCGAAAAAAGGCCCCATAGCGGAGTAGGCAACAGTATCTTCCGTATACGGACTACCAAATTGTTTAACTATCAGAAAAGTAGCCGCTGCGGTTAGAATAGCGCTGAGATAAGTGCCACCCATTAAAGCGCCTTGAGGATTCGTACGTCCCGCAATGCGAACATAGAGGATGCCTACAATTGAAGAAAGAATTCCGGCACTTGCGATGTACAATGGTAGGAGTTGGAGAGGACCTAACATATTGTCTGCAGCGGACAACCCGATGGCGGCTGCAATGGCAAGGGCAGCAATAATAGATTCAACGTACGATTCCAAGAGGTCCGCTCCCAACCCAGCTACATCTCCGACATTATCACCTACATTATCCGCAATGACCGCCGGGTTTCTTGGATCGTCTTCAGGAATGCCTGCCTCGACCTTGCCGACCAAATCTGCTCCCATATCAGCACCTTTCGTGAAAATACCGCCTCCACTCCGAGCAAATAAAGCCACTAAGCTAGCCCCCATGGCATAGCCATTAATAATGACCGGATTTCCTTGAAAAATAACATACAAAATACAAATCCCTAAAAGAGACAAACCGACTACGCTCATACCCATTACCGCTCCACCGGAAACCGCTACGCTCAGAGCCCCTTTCAATCCACCAGTGAGGGCGCCTTGGGTTGTTCTGCTGTTGGCGCGCGTTGCAATACTCATCCCAATATAACCCGCCAAGGCTGAAACAATTGCGCCAGTGATGAATGCAACCGAAGTTTTCCAGCTTAATGCCACATCTGTAAACCAAGGTGCGGCAGCAATGAGCACTGAAATGACCAAAACAAAGCTTCCGATATATAAGTATTCTCGACGCAAGAATGCTTTTGCACCTTCTTGAACCGCCTTGGAAATTTCTATCATTCTTGAATTCCCAGCATCCTTTTTCAATACGTCAAAGATTAAGAACACCACAAATCCTAGCGCGATGAGGCTAACAATAGTCGGGATAACTATCAATGATTTCCTCCTTACATTCTTAACAATTTAATTATATTTATTCATAGTTTTTTCAATGCCTTCAGCCACAAAATCAAGGGCCGCCTTGGCTGCGTTGTCTATGATCGCATCAATTTCTTTTGTCTCTTGAGCATCAAAATTGGAGAGTACAAAATCAACTGGATCAGCGATGTTTGTTCTACCTATTCCTACTCTAAGCCGTGGAAATGCCTCACTTTCAAGTTCGTAAATTACCGATGCCAAGCCGTTATGACCGCCGTCACTGCCCTCAAATCTAAGTCTAAGTTTTCCAAATGGTAAATTGAAGTCGTCTAAGATAATTAGGAGGTTTTTAAGAGGAATATGAAATCTTCGAGTCAAGTCTAAAACCGCTAATCCACTTCTATTCATAAAAGTCAAAGGCTTTGACAAAATAACGTCTTTTTCATGGTAACTCGTCTTAGATATGAGATAATCTCCTTTTCCAACAGTAAGGGGGGATTTGAGAATTTCAGAAATTTTATCAATGATGAGAAAACCAATATTATGGCGTGTTAGCTTATATTTGGTTCCCGGATTACCTAATCCCACTACTAAAAGTATCTCGTCCATTAAGTATAAAGCAATCAGCCACTTCTCAAATTATCCCATAAGTTTGAATTATTCAGAAGATTCTCCTTCCGGTTCTTCTTTTTTCTGGCCTACGACCTCGGGCTCAGTAACTTCCTCCTCCTCTTCTTCTTCTTCCTCTTCCACCGTAGGTTCAGCAGTCACGATAGGCGGACGAACCACCGCTATGGATTGAGAGGGGTCAGAGAGAATTTTTGCTTTTTCGATAGTGATATCTTCTACTCTTAAAACATCGCCGATATCTAAATCAGACACGTCAAGTTCTAAATGCTCTGGAATATCTAAAGGTAGAGCTTCGATTTCAATTTCACGAACTAAGTGCTGTAAGATACCACCGCTTTGCTTTACTCCAGCCGGTGTCCCAACTAAATGTACCGGTACGGCGACGGTCACTCTTTCTGTTAGTTTTACCCCCATTAGGTCTACATGCAGCGGTTTTCCCCACAATGGGTCCCACTGCACTTCCCGAATTACACACTTGGAACTCTTACCATTGTCAAATTTCAAGTTGAATATACTGGTTTCTGTGTGCACAAGATTCTTTAAATGTTTTTCATCAACTGCTATGGGTACAGAATCTTCTCCATGGAAATAATAAATTCCGGGAACCTTCCCCAGGTTTCTCAATTGTTTGGTGGCTTTTTTCCCTACCTTTTTCCTTGTTTCAACATTCAAGACTATCTCTGCCATTCAATATTCTCCGTACTTAATCAAATAATGAACTGATTGATTCTTCACCATGAATTCTTTTTATTGCTTCGCCAAACAGTTTTGCCGCAGATAGAACTTCGATTTTTTCCATATGCTTTTCAGGCGGTAAAAAAACCGTATCGGCCACGGCTATTTTAGTAATAGGGGCCTCAGAAAGACGTTTGATTGCAGGGCCTGAAAGGATGGGATGTGTACAAGCAACAAAAATATCTAACGCCCCGTTTTCCTTTAAAGCCACGGCGGCTGTGCTCAAAGTGCCGGCCGTATCTACAATATCGTCAATAATCAGAATGTTTCTGTCCTTGACATCCCCAATGACATGCAGAACCTCCGATTCATTATGCTTTGGCCGACGCTTGTCAATAAGTGCTAGCGGGGCATGCAGTCTTTTTGCGTAGGCTCTCGCCAAAGGTATACCTCCAATATCTGGTGAAACCACGGTCAAATCCGGCACTTTCATATCGCGATAATAATCGCAAAAGATCGATGCAGCATATAAATGGTCCAAAGGAATGTCAAAAAATCCTTGTATTTGCGGCGCATGCAGGTCCATTGTAAGAACGCGATTTGCGCCGGCCGTTGTAATCAGATTCGCCATTAATTTGGCTGTGATCGAGACCCGCGGTTGGTCTTTACGATCCTGTCGAGCGTAGCCAAAGTAAGAAATCACCGCAGTAATTCGCTCTGCCGAGGCTCTTCGGGCGGCGTCGAGCATGATAAGAAGTTCTAACATGTTTCTGGCGGGCGCATTAGTTGCCTGAATTATGAAAACATCAGCGCCCCGGATATTTTCACAATATTTTATCCAAATTTCACCATCGCTGAAATAACTAATCTTTGCTTCTCCCAAGGGGATTTGCAGATAGTCAGCGATTCTTTCAGCCAAAACTCGGTTGGCGTTTCCCGAAAATAATTTTGGAGTTGATAACATGGCTTAATTCTTGACATAGAAAATGACGGTAACCCAGCTCGGACCCGTCATATCAGTACTCATTCAATTTACCTGTGCTGGGGCGGGAGGACTCGAACCTCCGAATGCGGGGACCAAAACCCCGTGCCTTGCCGCTTGGCTACGCCCCAATCAGTAATTGAATCAAT
Source organism: bacterium (assembly GCA_046758765.1). Classification (GTDB taxonomy): domain Bacteria; phylum Zhuqueibacterota; class Zhuqueibacteria; order Oceanimicrobiales; family Oceanimicrobiaceae; genus JBHIAW01. Next base: position 7,117 of record JBHIAW010000010.1, on the reverse strand, counting down.
TTATTATGATAAAGCTTCTATGCTTCTTTTGATACTATCGTACTCTTCTAAATATTCACCACCTTCTTGCTCAAGTAACTTTTGATATTCGGTTAACACCGCCTTTTCTAATTTTTGTCTAAATTCATTTCGAATCGGGTGGGCGATGTCCCGATACGTACCATCGTTCATCTTACGGCTGGGCATACTAATAAAATAATTACTCGCTCCCTTTATCACCTTCATGCCCCGAACTACAAAAACATCATCAAACGTGACATTTACAAACGCTTTCAGTTTGTCCTCATTCCTTAGGCTAATGGTGATCTCTGTTATCTCCATGCCTCCCTCCACAGCTATGAAATTACTTGTTAAAACCACAAGGGCCCAGCACTAGATTGCAAAGCTCTGATTATTTTTCTAATTTATTTGTTCAAATCCCCAGCTTATGGGCCGACTCACGATAGCGGCGTACTGATTGCGAAAATGTTGTTTGGCTTTTAGGGCTTGGTTTCTCTTCTGAAAAATACCAAATATCGCTGAACCCGATCCCGACATACTCGCAAAAATTGCACCTGTATGGTAAAGCTCCGTTTTGATCCGACTCAGTATCGGATGCCGTTCAAATACGGTGGTCTCCAGGTCGTTAGTTAGATCATTAAAGAATTCTGCATCCAAACAGGTTGTGCTTCTAAAATGCTTCAATTTAATATTTTTTTCATTCATTGTCAAGCTTAAATTCACGCGTCCATAGGCCCAATGGGTTGAAATACGAATTCGTGGGATAATGATCAAGATAGTAAAGTCGCCTTGAATATGGCAAGGTAGGAGAATATCGCCCCTCCCACGCGCGATGGCCGTTCCACCATGGATAAAAAAAGGAACATCTGACCCTAATTGAGATGCTAAAGCTTTTAGCTTCTCCGGTTTGAGTTTAAGGTTCCACAATTTGTTAAGTCCAAGAAGAACGACCGCAGCGTTGCTGCTTCCTCCACCCAAGCCTGCTCCGGCGGGAATTGACTTTTTAAGTACAATGTTTACCCCCTTTTGGAGTCCCAAGGTTTGTGTTAAGAGATTAGCCGCCTGTACACATAAGTTTGCATTTCCGGTTGGTATGTCTGGGTCTTCACAACAAAGCTCTATGTTGGGCTCCTCTTTGGCTTGTAATTCAATTTCATCTTTTAGGTCAATTTGCTGAAGAATGGTCTCTATTTCGTGAAATCCATCTCTTCGTTTACTTTTGATTATCAAGCCGAAATTAATTTTAGCATAAGAAGGTAACCGCAGCCAGTTCATATCCAAACAAAGAAAAACTCCACATTTCTGTAGAGCCTAACTTTTTTCATATAATTTCTTGAATTTTTCAAGGAGCAGTTTCTTATTTGCTTTAGAAATTTCTCGACCCTGAATAGGAAACCCTGGGGTATCTCTGGCCAGACTTCGGAGCAACCTAACAGGCATCTGTTCTAGATCTTCAAACTTTCTCCTTAGATTATTCTCATCGCGATAAGTTATTTCTTCGTAAACGATATATTCGGTATCATCGTGGGGTCTCGGGATGACGTGTGTTGAAATCAACTCACCGACTTTTTCAGCAGCTTGTGCTCCGGCATCAACCGCGGCTTTTACTGCAGCTACTTCTCCGACTACTTCAACGGTTACCAAAGCTGCAATGGTTACTTCAATTCCTAAAAGCTTAACTTTCGCGGCCTTTACCATAGCGTCGGCCGCTTCAATGGCTCCGACTAAACCCTTGGTTTCAATAAAGCCAAGCGCTCTTTCTTGCATGGGCGCTCCCAAGCTATTGGTTTTGGAATCAAATAAATCTGTGAGAATTATTACTCAGCCTTCAAATCTTCCCTTTTCGGCAGAATCATTTCTACTTCGCTATGCGGGCGTGGAATCACATGTACCGATACCAATTCTCCGACTTTCTCAGCCGCAGCGGCCCCTGCGTCAGTTGCTGCCTTGACCGCCCCCACATCACCTCTTACCATAACGGTCACGTAACCCCCACCAATCTTTTCTTTTCCGATAAGCGTGACCTTTGCAGCTTTAACCATGGCATCTGCCGCCTCAATCGAACCAACCAAACCTCGGGTCTCTATCATTCCTAAAGCATCTAAGCTCATAGGCAGGAACTCCTTCCTTTTAATTAATTATTTCTCACAACATCCTCAGCTTGTGCGCCCCTCAAGAGCGCTACAAAATAATAAAACTTTTTACGATTGTCAACATTTTTTTCCCTCAAGTTCCACAAAAACTGTAATATCAAAACCCTTGCTTTTTTTGATTATATTGGCTACATTTTTTTGCCATGGGAAAAATCTACTTCATCTCAGATGTTCATTTAGGGGCTCACTCGCAAGAAACAGAAAAAACAAAAAAACAAAGGCTGCTGACATTCCTCAATTTTGTACATAAAAAGGCCGATTTCCTTTATATTGTAGGTGACCTTTTCGATTTTTGGTTTGAATACCGTAGAGCTATACCAAAAGTGAGTCTGCAAGTTCTATCTAAGATGTGTCAGTTGGTTGAAGGCGGAACAGAAATTCGCTACTTTGCTGGCAATCATGATCTATGGCTCGGTGACTATTTAGAGAAGGAGACAGGAGTTAAGATTTATCATGAGCCGTTGGCAGTCTATCATAACAATTTATATCTTTACATTGCTCACGGAGATGGTTTGGCTAAGGGAGATTGGAGTATCCGAATTTTGAGACGCATTTTTAAGAATCGGGTTAATATCTTTTTGTACAGTCTAATTCATCCAGATGTTGGCATTACTTTAGCCAAATTTATTTCAAAAAAAAGTATGCAGAAAGGTGAAAATACTCATGATGCAGATTATCATGGATTTGCCATGGCTAAATTAAACCAGGGTTTTGATGCGGTGATATTAGGGCATACCCATAAACCACTGTTTGAGAAAATCAACTCCAAATATTACATAAACTTGGGTGAATGGATGTCGAAGTTTACTTTTCTGGAATTGGCAGATACCAAATTTGAACTAAAGACTTGGTCTGCGGAATAGTCTCAAACCAATAACGCGTTCGGAACTTCAGAAATCTAATAGGGTATAAGATGCGTAACTATTCAGGCTGTCATTGTGAAAAAATCTTTTTTGAATCAACGTCCTACGGAATGACGGGGCAGCCTGAATAGTCACTAACATCCAAAAAATAACAGGTTAATAATGAGAAGAAAATTTAGAAATTTTGAAAATAGCATCAAGAACCTTTCCTTTTTTCAAAACATAAAAGGCTTTATCCAAGCAAAACAAATCACAACGATATTCATTGTTTTCGTGGTCGCTGTCATAGGGGGAATTATATATCTTTATACTCTAAGCCGCGATTTACCTTCCCTGAGACAATTGGAAGAATATAAACCCAAACTGGCCTCAAAAGTTTATTCAGCAGATATGAAACTTATTCATGAATATTATGAAGAAAAACGAAGTTATGTACCTCTTGAGCAAATACCAGAAGCGCTTAAACAGGCAGTGATTGCAACCGAGGACCGGCGGTTTTTTGATCATTGGGGGATGAACGTGAAAAGGTTCGCCCAAGCATTTTTTATCAACGTGATTCATTTAGGTTTCAAGCAAGGGGCCAGTACCGTCACGCAGCAACTGGCGCGACAGCTTTATCTTACCACTGAAAAGACTATTACTCGCAAATTAAGAGAGTTGATTACCGCCATTCAAATTGAGCGGACTTATACTAAGGAAGAAATACTCGAAATGTACTTAAATCACATGTACTTTGGCCATGGATCTTACGGCGCTCAATCCGCTGCGTTGAAATATTTTGGCAAGGATTTGATTGATTTAACGTTAGATGAGTGCGCGCTGCTGGTAGGCTTATTGAAGGCTCCTGAATATTACACACCAATTCGACATCCAAACAGAGCATTGACTCGACGAAATGTTGTCCTCCATGCTATGCGAGAAATGGATTATATTACGGAAGATGAATATAATGAATACTTGAAGAAACCTATAAACGTATTAAAATATGCTAACTCAACCGCATACGGTATTGCTCCCTATTTTGCCGAATATGTTCGCCAGATTTTGCAGGAAAAATATGGCTATAACCTGTACACCGATGGACTATCAATTTTTACCACTTTAGACACGCGCGCTCAGGCTTGTGCGGAGGAGGCTGTGGAACGTCATTTGAAGATTTTGCAAAAAAATGTAAATGAGTATTATCTAAAGAATGAAAGAATCGCAGAACTGCTTGATTCGGATCACCTGAGTCAGAAAGAGGTTAACCAGCTACTCCAAGATTCTACTTTTGTTGATTCTTTGTTGAATGCGCAGATACCCGTGCAAACCGCATTAATCTCTATTGATCCGAGAAATGGCCATATTTTAGCCTTTATAGGCGGCCGCGATTTTGCGGAGTCCAAGTTTAATCGCGTGGTTCAGGCGAGAAGGCAACCGGGTTCAGCGTTTAAACCGTTTGTTTATACAGTGGCTATTGACAATGGCTATCCAACTACCTATGAAGTTTTGAACCAACCGGTTGTGGTTTACTTGGAAAACGGCGAACGTTGGTCGCCACGCAATTATGATTTGTCTATTGGCGGCCCCACCACTTTTAGGGAAGGATTAAGAAAATCGCTAAATTTGGTAACGGTGAGGGTGTTGCAAGAAGTGATTCAAAAACCCAGTAGGGTGGTAGAATATGCCAGAAAAATGGGTATTAAATCTCCGCTGCAGCCCGTAGATGCTATTGCTCTGGGAGCTTCGGATGTTACGCCTATGGAAATCACCTCTGCTTTTGGGGTCTTTGCCAACGGCGGCGTACTGGTTGATCCTGTGGCCATTTTGAAGGTTGAGGACAAATACGGTAATGTGATCGAACAAAATATTCCGCGCAGTCAAGAAGCCCTAAGAAAAGAGACGGCTTACATTATGACCGATCTGCTGAAGACTGTAATTGATGAGGGCACAGGTGGAAGCGCGAGATGGAAATACCATTTTTATAGACCGGCCGGTGGTAAAACAGGAACCACCAACGATTTCAGCGACGCCTGGTTTATTAGTTTTACCCCCCAAATTGTTACAGGCGTTTGGGTAGGTATGGATGATTACAGCCTTACCCTCGGGAAAGGTCAAGAGGGAGCGCGGGCTGCCTTACCGATCTGTGCTACGTACATGAAATGCGTCCACGACACATTAGAGCTTCCCGAATTGGATTTTCCCATGCCTGAAGGCGTGGTGCGTGTGGAGATTTGTGCGGATACCAAAAAGTTGGCTAATGAGGTTTGTCCAAACATTTTAGATGAAGTTTTTGAAAGCCGCTTGGCCCCCACCGAACATTGTGATCTGCATATTAGTATTACTAAGAGGGAGCGCTTGAAACGCGTGAAAGACAAAGAGAGGATTAGGTTTTAGAGAGCGAACATTCAGAGCATTACCCGGAAAAGTGATTCTTAGTACTTAGCTTAAAAACTTACGTGTTTACAATTCAGCATCCCATTTTTTCTCACCACAAGAATCCATTAAGCTATATATTAACGGATCGGGTTCAGTTTTTTGGTCAACAATTCTAATCGCCTTCTGGATTCGAGTTTTAATATTTTCTAAAAGGTCTTTTTTGTTGCAAAAAGCACAAGCCAGAATTTCTCCTGCGCTAACCCGGTCTCCTTGCTTTTTTTGTAAAATAATTCCAGACGTATAATCAACTGCGTCTGTTACAGCCTTTCTTCCCGCACCAAGCTCCATGGAAATGACTCCAATCTCTCTGGCATGGATGTGGGATACGAATCCGCTTGTTGGACTCGGTATGTCTAAAACGTATTTAGGCTTTTCATATTTGTCTGGATTTTCAACAATGGCGCAATCCCCCCCTTGCAGTTCAACTTACGGAATCAAAGAATAGATAAATGGCAAAAATAGAGCTTGAGTAAAATTGTGGGGAACATTCACGAAATAGTCAAAAGTAGTTGAATAAATTTGAAATCATTATTATATTACTTTAAAATCAAATCAACACATTAATTAAATCAACCCAGAAATTTAAAGAAAAAGAGGGTTCGGTTCAAAAAAAATACTAGCCCCCAATGACCATTGACCAACTCAAGGAGAGCAAATAAACTATTCTCATGTTTGAAAAAGCCAAAATAGTAGAAGAATTTTGTCCTAAAGAGCGCATAGTCGTATATCCGGGAGACTGCTTAAATTTGCTTAAACAGATTCCCGACGGTTCGCTCCACCTTGTCGTTACGTCCCCGCCATACAACATTGGCAAAGAATATGAGCGGAAACTCAAGCTTGACCGCTATGTCGAGCAACAAGCAAGTGTCATCAAGGAATGTGTACGCGCATTATCCGACCAAGGCAGCATCTGTTGGCAGGTTGGTAATTACGTTGAGAACGGAGCAATCATCCCTCTGGATACTATTCTCTATCCCGTATTCAGTGAGCTAGGATTGAGGATGCGCAACCGGATCATCTGGCATTTTGAACATGGGCTACATTGTACAAAAAGATTCTCGGGGAGATACGAGACGATTATATGGTTTACAAAGACAGACAACTATGTTTTTAATCTCGATCCGGTCCGCGTCCCACAAAAATACCCTGGGAAAAAGTACTTCAAGGGTCCGAAAGCTGGGCAGTATTCAAGCAATCCTCTTGGCAAAAATCCTGGAGACTTGTGGTTAATTCCAAACGTCAAAAGCAATCACGTTGAGAAAACTATCCATCCCTGTCAGTTCCCCGTGGAATTGATTGAACGTTTAGTTCTATCTATGACGAATAGAGGAGATTGGGTATTCGACCCATTTTTGGGTGTTGGCACTACGATCATAGCAGCTATTCGACATGGCAGGAAAGGAGCTGGGGCAGAGATAGTTCCAGATTATGTCAAAATTGCCCACGACAGAATTGATCAAGAAGTCCAAGGAACACTTAGAACCAGGCCGATGAACCGCCCTGTCTACGATCCGGTCCAAGCAGGGAACAGCATGACGACCGCCCCTTGGAAAATTCAAAAGACATCTTCTCAGATGAAACTGCTGGAGGAGAACAAAAGAAAGTATGGCACTAAATGAAGACCGTCGAAACCTATTCCCACTTGAATGGACTTGAGTTTCTCTTGGTTCATAAGCATGGGCT
>JBHIAW010000009.1:0-32083 GCA_046758765.1 bacterium | reverse complement strand
AAACATGGATTCCTGCTTAAAACATGCAGGAATGACGACAGGCTGAATAGTTACATTTCATTTAATAACTGTTTGGGTATTTGGTTGAAATCGCCATTGCTCATAAAAACCACAACATCTCCAGAAACCAGTTGTTGTTTTAAGAACGAAACCATACTGGAATTAGCTGGCAAAATCCAATTTTGAATATTTTTTTTTCGCAGGCCACATCCAATTTTCTCGACCGAAAGGCGTTCTTCTTTTGCGATTTTCTCGGGTCTGTCAAGGGGCGTTAGAATCACACGGTCTGCCTCCTCAAAAGCATCGATATATCTATCCTCAAAAATCTTTCGCTTACTCGTAGCCGTTCGTGGTTCAAATATGGCCCAAATACGTTTATGCGGGAAACGACCCCGAATCCCGGAAATGGTGGCTTTTACTTCAGACGGATGATGGGCGAAATCGTCAAAAATCTTAATATCATTAAATTCTCCCTGCAATTGAAGCCTGCGTCGGACGTTTTTAAAAGTCGATAAAGCCACAGCAATTTCTTCGGCTCTTAACCCTAAGATGCTGCACGCAGTAATAACACTTAAACAGTTTCGTACCATGTGATGTCCAAAAAGCGGTACGGTAAATCTGTGATAGAATTCCTTTTTGCGAAACACATCAAATTGCGTACTATTTTCTTCAGTAATTACATTTTGAGCGCGCCAATCTGCATCTTCTTCAAAGCCAAAAGTTTCTACTTTACAAAACGATGCTGCTGTGAGTTTCTTAACCACTGGATCGTCCCAACAGGCGATGAGATATCCATTGCGGGGAATGAGTCTAATCAATCTACTAAATGTTATTTCTATATCGTCGAAGCTTCTGAAGATATCTGCGTGGTCAAATTCAATGTTGTTGAGAATGAGTAAATCGGGCAGGTAGTGTAGAAACTTCGAGCCTTTATCAAAAAAGGCTGAATCATACTCGTCCCCTTCTACAACGAAAAAATCTCCTTTGCCTAACCTGAACCCCTTACCGAAATTCTCTGGGATTCCGCCAATAAAAAAGCTTGGGTCTTTGCCAGCGCTTTCCAGAACCCAGGCCAACAATGAAGCGGTGGTGGTTTTGCCGTGGGTTCCCGCTACGACACAAGAATAATGTCCTCGAATGAAAAATTCTCTTAGAGCAAAAGGCAGCGAAATATAGTGGAGCTTTCTCTCCAAAACAGCTTCCACTTCTGGGTTACCGCGGGACATGACATTGCCAATAATCACCAAATCAGGCGGTGGATTGAGATGCGCTTCGCTGTAGCCAGTATAAACGGGAATTCCCAGCCCCTCCAAAATAGTACTCATCGGTGGATAAACATTTTGGTCTGAGCCTTTGACATCAAAGCCCAACGATTTCAGCATTCCCGCCAAAGCTGTCATACCACTTCCGCAAATCGCGATAAGATAGATTGATTTTATAGGCTCTCGATTCTTAAGCAACATTATTTCTTAGGGCTTTGAGTATTGCTTATGATCTCTTGTTCAACCAGACCGTCTTTGGTAATAACTAATCGCATTGCAACCCCCGGATTTCCTAAATTATCGAGTCTTTTCCCATCAAAATTTATCATGATGGCCGCTACATTTCCAACGAACATTTCAAATCTTTTCTCGGCGATCCATATTAATTTGTTCCCTGGAGAAAGCGTATATTCATTAACCTTGTTGTTATCTATGGCTAAGCGTAACCCGACCTTTTCAATGGCTGTGATTTCTAACTCAAGAGGCGAAGAAACATTATCTTCATACTTATCTTGCGGACGATGACTTTCGGGACTTTCTTCGTCCTTCACTTCTTCAACTAAAGTTCCTTTTACTATGGGAATTGGCTCCCCATAATTTTGTGATTTATATTTTGCATAGACAAATATCAGTCCAAAAATAAGTATAATAGCACCAAATCCCAAAGACCATTCTAAATTGTAATTAGTCGGAATGGGGGCCGCAGAATCTTGGGAAGAAACTTCATTTAATTCCTCTTCAGCTCTTCGTTTTTCTCTCTGGTTTTCCAAATACTTATTTAGTATGTCCTTTTCATCCAAACCTAAAGCCTTGGCATACGTTTTTAAGAAAGCCTTGATATAGGTTTCGGGCAAAAACGTAAAATTGTTTGCTTCCAATAATTGGAGATGTGCACTACTTATCTTGGTTTGATCGTGGATTTCTTCGTGGGATTTGTTTAACTGCTCCCTCGCTTCTCTTAATATTCTTCCTATATCTTCCATTGGAACCACCTCGGTCGTAATTCTTTCATCTGATAGTGTTGTCATTCTGGGAGCTGTCCAAAAAGTCGATGTATGTGCATTGGCCTTCATGTTGAGCGGAGTCGAAACATTTTGTGTTTTAATGACTTAGGTCATCCTTCGACTCCACTCAGGATGAAGAGAAATTAGTCTTTTTGGACAGCTCCGCAACGGCGTCACTGTCTGAAACTTATTTTCAAAATTTCAACTGATCTATGAAGTAGTCATTTTGTTTGTAAAAAATCACGAAAGGTTAGGTAAAATTTAGTTAAAGGTAAGCCGACGACATTATAAAAGCAACCATTAATCTTCTTGGCAAAGATCGCACTTTGATCCTGAATACCGTAAGCCCCAGCTTTATCCATCGGGTTTTCTGTTTGAATATAATTCTCAATTTCTGCGTCTTCCAACGCGCGGAAGGTCACCTGGGTTCTTTCATAATCGGACACCATCCTCCCCGTTGGTTTTTCCACAATGGCAAATCCTGTATAAACCGAGTGTGTTTTGCCGCTTAGTTTTTTCAACATCTCTCGGGCCTGGTTCATTTCTTGCGGTTTGCCTAAAATCTCGCCATTCAAAACAACAATGGTATCGGCGCCGACACTGAAGCCCTCATTCATTTCTTCGGCAACTTTTATCGCTTTCTTTTGGGCCAGCTCCAACACATGTACTTCAGGAATGGTATATTTTTCAGCTACCTCTTCAATCTCGCTATCCATGATATCGAAATTTAATCCCAGCAACTGCAGTAAATGCGCTCGCCGAGATGATTTTGAAGCTAAGACTAATCTCTTACCTTTCAAATCCAGCATTGAATAAAGTTTTCAACCTCCTTTGCTTTCTAACATCAAGGTTACAGGTCCATCGTTATGAATTTCTACTTCCATCATGGCCCCAAAGATTCCCTCTTGTACCTTCAGGCCCAACTCTTCCAAATACATTACAAAGCTTTTGTACAACGGTTCGGAGATTTCCAGCGGTGCAGCCTCAATAAAACTGGGTCGGCGTCCCTTACGGGTATCTCCGTAAAGGGTGAATTGCGAAACTACTAACATTTCACCCTTTACATCTAACGTAGAAAGGTTGAATTTTCCGTCGCTGTCGGAAAAAATTCTTAGGAGAGCACATTTCTCAGCCAAGAATTTCGCATCCTCTTCGGTGTCACCATTCCGTACACCCAAAAGAATTACTAATCCTCTACCGATTTGCCCGACTATTTGACCTTCAACCGTTACAGAAGCTTTGGTAACTCTTTGAACTAGTGCTCTCAATGCTTTCTACTCACTTGTTCAAGACTTTTAGAAGATATTTTAATCAGACAGGAAAGGAACACTGGAAAGCACATCAATTCCAGTGGCTCGTCATACCACACATTGGCTCGACTAAGGGAGAAATTGTATTCAGGTTAGTTTGGAGTTCCAACATAAATGGCCGTAAGACCAACAAACATATCTGCTTTCAAAATCATTGAAATTCGGGCTAGATTATAGCCAACTGGTCGAGACCATATTAAAACAAGAGTCAAAATCAACACTAAATCCACACCAATGAGTACAATCCAAAAATATCCTTTCCCGTAGATTCCAAATAAATAAGGTAGAAAAGTAAAAACTATCAGTATTGCAAAAACCCATGTTGCCATCACAAACGCTGCCTTTTGACCAAATCGAACTGGAAGCGTATGTGCAGAGCAAGCTTCGTCCCCACTGAGGTCTTCAACATCTTTAATAATTTCGCGTCCCAAATGAAACAGAAAAGCAAAACCAGCCGGAATCAAAGATGCCCGCCACCGGCCTACCGACAAGGCGCCATAAACAAAAGCCAGAGCTGAAAAAAGGCTTACGGCTAAATTACCTAAAAGAACCGTCCGTTTCAACTTAGCGCTATAAAGAATCAACCCCAATGATGTAAAAACAGCTACCAGAAACGCGATAGAATGAATAAATATACTAAGAAAAATGCCCAAAACAAACAAAATAATTGAAAAAATCACCGCCTCTTGGATTTTTACTTGATTTGAAGATAGAGGTCGCCACGGCTTGTTGGCTCGGTCGATCTCTACATCAAAATAGTCATTAATAACATAGCCACCGGCCATGACCAAGCCTCCGGAAATACACGCCAAAAGCACGTTGGCAAGGGGTTGAATGGTGCCGGTAATAAAAGCTCCAATAAAAATAGATAGTACCCCAAGGATCAAATTGATGGGACGAGTGAGTTGAAAATAACTCGGAAGTTTAGAATTCATTAATCAAGCTTACATGAACTTTTCCATTTGAAAGGCTATCCCCTTCACCTAAACCATAATCAATTCCGAAGAAACCTAACTTAGTATCGATTCGAAGGCCAAGACCGTAACCTATCTTTGCATCTTGAATGTTCTTTTTTTCTAAGAATCCGCCTTGAACCTCTTCACGAAAAAAATAACCGGTATCTAAAAAGACAAATAGGCGCGAACGACGCCCCAGAAGATAGCGATACTCTATATTAGCCCAGACAACGCGTGACCCACGAAACTGCTCCTCACGGTACCCCCGTAAAGTGCGAGTGCCGCCAAATCGATACTGATCTGTTATGGGAATAACATTTTCGTCGCTGGTTATTTGTCGGCCATGAAAGCCCAGGGCAAAAACCTGCCACCGAAAGATAGAAAAATAAGTTTCAAAGTCAATAGAAATTCTCTTTTGTTCAAATGACTCTGAATCATCATTGATGTCCTCTTCGGTGTTACCAGACTTGATATTCTTCTTTCCTAACTCAAAGGAGGTTTGGTACTTCAAGCCTTTTCTGGGATTAATTAAATCGTCCAGAGTGTCATAAGTGAATCCAATCCCCAAGTTTATGGAGTTACTAGGTGGTATGCCAAACAACACCATCCCTAAAGAATCAGGTGTAATGTCTCTCTTTGAAATTTTAGAAAAGAGCGAAAGGTTCTCATTAAATTGTACTCTTAAATCCAGTCCCAAACTTCTCTGGACGTAACTGGTGTCTTGAATTAATTGTTCAAAGTTTAACCCTGCGTGAAGGGGCAAACCAGCTACCCAAGGTTCCAAGTAACGAAATCTTAGTTCCTGGGTTTTCTGAGTTCTTCGCTCCCAATGAGCCTCGATTTGTCTACCTGTGCCGATGAGATTTCCAAAGGAGATATCTAACAACCCCGTTACAAAGCCTTTGCTAGTTGGTGTGCTCGGATTATAGCCAACGACGCCGTCCAGACGATTGTGGCCGCCCTCCTGCAATTCAATAATAAGTTTTCCTGAACCATCCTTTTGCATTTCAAGTCTGGGGGGATTTACCCATCTGAAATATCCCAACTTCATCAACTTCGGCTTAACTTTGTCGATCTTGCGCTGGTTGTAGATTTCACCTTTTTCGAAACCCATTTCTCTCAGTATGACAAAATCCTTGGTTTGCTCATTTCCTTGAATTTCGATATGACCTACGGTTACCTCAGGGCCGGGATCAACGGACAGTCCAATATCGATGCTCGATTCGCCTTCTGACTTTCTATTGTTAATCTTCATTTCTGCAATCTTTACGCGACAATAAGGATGCCCTTTTTCTTCATAAAATCTAATAAGATAGTCAATATCATCCTCTAAGGTTTGCTCATGGAAGACCTTGCCTGTCCGAGTCTCCAAATCTTGTAGAACCTCTTTATCCGCCTCCGCCAAACCCAAAAAATTAATTGCATTTACGCGTAGCAAATCTCCTTCATTTATCTTCAAAGTTACGTTCACTTGTGAAGAATCATCATTATAGTTGAAAAGTATCTCTTCTAACTTTGCAAAATAATAGCCACGTGCTGCGTACTGGTGCAAGACCTCAGAACAGCGTTGTCGCACCTCTTGCTCTGAAACAATATCTTCCTTCTTGAATCTAAGCCAGCTTTGAAATTGACTGCGGCTAACCTTCTTATTACCCTCAATCCGAAGCTGCTTTAGTTTGGCTCTTAAAGAAAGACCATTTTGGGGCAAGAGGTCAGTCCATTTCACAGTTGATAGAACTAAGATGGTTAAGGCTATGATTTTTAATTTATTGCGCATCATTGGTTAACCCCTAAAAAAACGCTCGCATTTCCATCTTAGCGATATGCTGGATTTTCGGGCGGTCTGGCTCGCTGCGACCAAAATAGCTCAAAGAGGCCTGCACATTTCTTGAGACACGATAATCAAAACCAAAATTCCAGCGCAGAGTCGTTCCAGCTCTGTTGCCACCGGTTAATTCAAACGGGATGATTCGATTCTTTGGTGAAATAAGAACTTTTGTCCACTCAATTTCTCCACGAAATCTTCCTTGCCGACTCAGGGAATAATTTGACCGCGGTTTAAATGATAGAAGATTCGCCTGGGTCGCTGGGCTTTGAATAATATCGCGATTGAGAGCTATTAAGCTTTTGAACCCGAACTCTAGACGTCGTTCTGGACGGTAAACCAAATCAATGGATAATTTATTGCTTCGAACCTTACGGTCCTCCCGAGAAATCGATTTAAAAAGTCGATCTTCTTCTGAATGGGAGAATTCTATCTGCGAACTCATTTGTTTAGAAAATTGATAGATAAATCTGAGAGACTGCTCCCGGACTTTTCTATCTTGTCCCCCATCAATAAATTGGTTATTCTTTTCAGATCTATTTCGGTAACGATAGCGCAGAGATAATTTTCTGCTGTTTTCCCAAAGGTGCACATCTTGACGGAACTCTATGCTGCCAAAAATAGTCGTGGTATCTTGTTGAAAATAAGAAAGATTTAACAGGTAGATTTTGGCGACGTCTCTCTCTTTGGTTTTTTCATCTATACGCACGAAAGTCTCCGTGGTTATTGGGCTTACAAGTTTTTCGAAAAAGCCTTTGGGCTGAGATTTGCCCTGAGTTGAGCTAAAAAATCTTCTGGGCATCAACCGTAAATCTGCCCTTGCTCTTAATTCAATCACAGGGATAAATTGATCGGTTGTAAAGATTCGGCGAACAAAATTTCCAAAAGGATCGGGTTCAAATTCATTTAAGTCCTCATTAAAACGGAAGTTACCTTTACCTTCTTCCACCTCTAAAAATATTTCTTGCTGCTGAGCCACTTGCGTATTTGAAATCTGATAATACAGATTACTTCTTACGCCGGCATTTCTGGGTGCATAACCAATCCGCAAGTCTGCTAAATCTGTCCGAGTATCTTGAATGCTGCTGTCCGCAAAATCTCTTTGCCGATGCGTATAGCTGGCCCTGGCTGAGATCGACTTCCAATTCTTAAGTGACCAGGTAAAGGATTGAGTTTTGGCCACAGACTTGGGCAAAAACACCCCATGTTCACGGTTCTTGTCGTCTCTATAATTGTATCGAAAAGATGCTGACATAGATTTCCAAGGAGCTAATTCCAGGCCGGCGGTGTAAGAATCAAAGCGAAAGCCTGTTTGGCTAGTATCACTTTGGGCGTCTTTTTTGATTTCTCCTTCATAATCAAAAATTGGCTTCAGTTTCTTTAAGTCAAAATCAGCGTGCGCCCGCTGTCTTAACCACGAACTCTGTTGGCTGATGTTTTGATCATCTCTATCTATAAACTCCGCAAAATAATTTATCTTTGGCAGATTCTTTTTGTCTAAAACGGCGCCTGCTTCCCAGCGAGTTGACTGGAATGTAGAAGATTTTGACAGTCTTCCCAATCCTCCTCTAAAAGAAAGACCTTGAATCGGTCTGTAAGCTGCCCGTAATTCCCCGATGGTCTCTTCCGGACTTGAGAGGGCGCCTGAAATGTTCCAGCGGCGATTGAATTCAGCTATGGTGGTTCGATCTATATCCCTAAAGTTCGTACTTTTCCTTCGTAGCTTGGCGTCGATATCTAATCTTCCTAAATTTGATCCCCCTAATGAAAGTTTCTCCGGCCGAAAATTGAGCCGAAGTGTGTAGGCCGTACCTTGGTTATCATTATCATCTTTTGAGGAATACAGATTGGCATCGAATTGGCTGAATGCTAATTCGCTCTTTATGTTGAAAAACGATGAAGGAGATAAATCAAAATTAAATCCTACTAAATCATGTCGCTGAGCTTTGGGTAAGGCAATAAATGGCCGGTAACTACCTTGATTTTCACCAACGTATTCGAATCTTCCAAAACCTAAATTGCGATAATCCCCATTATTCTCTCCGAAAAAAGAAAAGGAAACATTGTAGTTACCTGAGTCCGGACCAACATAAATAAAGACACCAGTAGGGTCTTTTATGTAACTCCCCTTACCTTCACCAACGAGCGTATCACCGGGAACAACCGCTAAGCTATCACCGGCGGCCTCAAGACTTGCAAGAAATTCATCTCTTAGGTTTACACTGAGGGGGTCATCTTTGTCATCGCTTTCCCGAATGAAGGTCGTTCCAAATTTCATTTTATCGCCAAACATTTTAGATTCACCGCGAAAGCCCCAAAGATTTCGTTGAAAGCTCTCATCGGAAAATTGGAAATCGACCGTAATTCGGGAGTCAGCGGTTATCAATCGATTACGAGTAAAAGTGATTTGTCCATTTCCGTACTCGATGACATAATCGTTGTTTTCCCCTCTGGTCATTAGCTGGCCGTCCACCCAAACCCTTTCCGTTCCCGCCAAAACGATAATGTTAATCTGACCTTCAGTGCCTTGCAATTGATAGGGCCCTTGATTTCCTTCCTGACCCAAAAATTCATTGGTAGCGAACCTACCACGAGAAACCGCACCCGAAAGGGTTACCTCCCAGTTTTGAAATTCAGCTTTGCCCATGACCCCTTGCAGCTTGCGGCTGTACTGAGTAAATTCCGTACCTGCAAAGTTTAAGTTGTAATCTCCTAAAGTTGCTCGCAGATTGGGCCCATTAATTTGTACGAACACCTTATCAATTTCCTGCAGTGTTTGGGTATTGCCTTCGGGCTGGATAGGCGTATTCTGGTCTGTTAAAGAAGCCACCACCTCAACTTTATCCGTTAAGCGTCCAGATATTTGCATACGCAGCCCAGAATCTACCCGAAGGCCTTGATTCGTGCCAACGGAGATTCCTCGTGTAATACTGCCATTTTTTCTTAATTGAGAGGCAAACATCTCTTGCGCTCTAAGTGTAGGGGTCGGCTTTTTTGCCACTTCTGGAAAGGAGCTGTTTTGCTCTTCCTCCTTTGCAATAATGAGCTCTCTTCTGAAATAATTTCTTTTTAAGGCAAATGGAAATTTTTGGTACCGAATCGTGATAAATACGCCAGGAGCAAGATTCTTTCTTAACCGTATGGTGCCGGCCAAATATTCGATTGTGTAGTCTTCTCCTCTTATAAGCTTCACAGAGTCAGCCCAAACTAATTCCGACTCTGGAATAAGAAGGCTATCTGGCAAAGAGTATTGCACCTTTAAACTGTCTGCAACAAAAGTCGTTTCTCCCTCATAAAGCGATATGGAGCCGTTGGTTTGATTGTTGGTTTGAGAAGATAATACAGTGGGGAGCACGAGGAAAAGCAAAGCGAAAATGCTTTCCGTCAGCATTCTAAACAATATTTTTCGAGGTACGGTCACTGAATACGGACGAATTTAGATTCTAATTTGGACTTCTTGAAATTATTAAACGATTCGATTTCATAATTTCAGAAGCTAATGATTAGAGCATCAGATTACATCTAATTCTCTGATATGAAAATTCGTAACAAAATGGATTGTGACTCACCTCGAATAATGGATTTTAGTTACTATTTCTAAAAGTTTCAGCTATTTCAAAAACCTGGATTCGGCTGTTATCAGAGTCAA
Organism: bacterium; assembly: GCA_046758765.1. Taxonomy (GTDB): domain Bacteria; phylum Zhuqueibacterota; class Zhuqueibacteria; order Oceanimicrobiales; family Oceanimicrobiaceae; genus JBHIAW01. The sequence goes on along the minus strand of JBHIAW010000009.1, from coordinate 22,077 downwards.
GCACATAGACCCGATTTAGGTAAATCGCCACGTCAACCGGATTTTCAAATGCTCCTAATTTATCCCCCTCTTCACCCCAAGAATAAATTAGTCTATGATCCTTGTTAAAAATAACGATACGGTTATTTCCTGAATCTGCCACAAAAAGCTTTTCATCATCTGTGCAGGCCAGTCCATTAGGTTTGTTTAGAATACCATTTCCAAAACGGGTCATAAAATTGCCATAATAATCAAAAACAACAACTTGATTGGTCCCTTGATCCGAAACATACACCAAATCAGAGGGGGTTACTTCAATCTTAACTGGGTGCTCTAGCTGACCCTCTCCCCAGTTAAAATCTCCAAAACTTAACACCGGAACACCGAAAGAATTCAACTTTAGAATTCGATCATTTTCATTGTCACAGATAAAAAGTTCCCCATGTTTGGAAATATCCACACTGCTGGGAAAGCCGAATTGAAGAGAACCGGAAAGGTTTTGATCTGAACGAAAGGATGAAATAAAGTTTAATTTGTTATCGTAACGCTCGATGCGTTCGTTATTGTAATCGGCAATGAATACATCCAGACTGGTTTTGACCGAGATATCTAAAGGATCATCGAATTCTTCCGTTTCCCAACCAAATCCGCCAATACTATATATGAATTGGCCGTTTCTGTCAAACTTCAAAATGCGATTATTTCCTGTGTCCACCACAAAAACATGCCCCTCAGCATCAATAGATAGGGCCTGTGGTTGTATTAAAGACAGGCCTCTGATGGGTTCGTCTGGGAATGAAAATAAATACTTAACCAGGAAATTGCTTTCATCGTTTTGCGTAAAAGCTTGGGATTGGCCGAAGAAAAAAAATATAATGAAACTGTAATGTAGGATAGCTCGCATAATTTACACTCTAAGCAAAACTAAGAAGCCGTTACTATTTTCTAATGCAACGGCTTCGTTTGTTTAGTCATAATCACATAAATTGTTTGATGTTGAGAGCACGGTGTCTAAACCTCCATAATTTCAGCCTCTTTATTTTCTAGGATTTCATCGACTTGTTTGATATACTTATCAGTAATTCTTTGAACCTCGTTCACGGCCGTATGATACTGATCTTCGGAGATTTCATGATTTTTTTCCTTTTTTTTCAACTGATCATTGGCATCTCTTCGGACGTTCCTTATAGCGATTCGGCCTTCCTCTCCCAATTTATTACAAAGCCGCACCAAATCTTTACGCCGCTCTTCGGTTAACTGAGGAATGGGAAGCCGTATGACCGTACCATCATTAGCAGGATTCAATCCCAGGTCCGATTTTAAAATTGCCTTTTCAATTTCACCTATTAAAGTTTTTTCCCAAGGCTGAATCGTGAGCAATCGAGCTTCGGGCGTGCTGATACTGGCAACTTGCTTAATTGGTACCATAGAACCATAATAGGAAACTCTAATGGTATCCAATAAGGCCGGAGAAGCTTTACCTGTCCTGATCTTAGTTAATTCAAACCGCGTATTTTCAACGGCCTTTTGCATCCGCTGTTCAGCGTCTTTGTAAATATCTTTAATTTCCATAATTACGTACCAAAAATTTTAGTTCCTAAAGGTTCACCCTGAACCACTCGTTTTAGATAACCATGTTTGGTCAAATTAAAAACAACAATTGGTAATTTGTTTTCCATGCAAAGAGTGACTGCGGTAGAGTCCATGACCTTAAGCCGGCGCCTTACTACCTCTAAATAAGTTAACTCGTCAAATTTTGTAGCATTTTTATCCAGTTCCGGGTCCGCATCGTACACGCCATCTACTTTGGTGCCTTTTAATATGACATCTGCCTCGATTTCCACGGCTCTTAAAGCTGCCGCTGTATCAGTTGTAAAATAAGGATTGCCGGTGCCAGCCGCGAATATAACCACCCTTCCTTTCTCCAGGTGCCGAATAGCTCGTCTTCTAATAAAAGGTTCTGCTAATTCTTCCATTTTAATGGCTGTAAGAACCCGGGTGTACACTCCATTTTTTTCAAGATAATCCTGCAAGGCCACAGCATTAATTACCGTAGCCAGCATCCCCATGTAATCGGCCGACACTCGATCCATACCTCGCGCACTGGCAGAAAGTCCTCGAAAAATATTGCCACCGCCAATTGCCAAACCAATTTCTACTCCAAGAGCATGAACTTCTTTTATCTCAACTGCGACCTTCTCAACCACTAATGGATCAATTCCTAATCCCTGTTGACCCATGAGTGATTCGCCGCTTAATTTTACTAAGATGCGTTTATAGTATGGTTTATCCATGTTGCTCGCTCAAAGTTGTCCTTACGTTAATCGGTGACTTATCACCAACATAATTTGAATTCTTTAGGTGCCCAATTGAAATCGGACAAACCTTCTAATAGTAATGTTTTCCCCAGTCTTAGCAATAACTTCGGTGACTAATTCCTTGATGTTTTTGCTCGGGTCTTTTATGAAACTCTGCTCCAACAAAACCGTCTCTTGAAAGAACTTTTCTAATTTCCCTTGAGCAAAGCGTTCGACGACATTACCAGGTTTGCCTTCATTTTGGGCTTGGGTTCTGTAAATTTCTAACTCTTTCTCTATTTCTTCTTGAGAAAATTCGTTCCGAGCCACCACTCTTGGATTAGTGGCAGCGATCTGCATGGCCATATCACGGACAAAGGTTTTATATTCCTCTGTCTTAGCCACAAAGTCGGTCTCACAATTGACCTCAACCAATACGCCCAATCGACTTCCCGGGTGAATATAAGCATCAATTATCCCTTCGTTCGTTTGACGACTCGCTTTTCTTTCAGCAGAGGCTATCCCTTTTTTACGCAGTAATTCCACCGCGGCCTCAATATCATTGTCGGTTTCAACTAAAGCGTTTTTGCATGCCATTATGCCGACACCAGTAAGTTCTCTTAATTTTTTAACCATCTCAGCAGAAACTGCCATATTACACTGCCTCCAACCTATTTTTCTGATCCATTTTCTTCTGATTCTTTGATTTTTTCAGCAACCGTTTCAACTTGTTCAGCATCTTCCATCACTATGACTTCATCAGGAACTTCGGCTGGCTCTGGAACTTTGCCTTCTGAAACGGCCATTTCGGTTTCGAGTTCTTCTTTTGCACTCTGGCCCTCAAGCACGGCGTCAGCAACTGCGTGGATAAGAAGATTGATTGACTTAAAAGCATCGTCGTTAGCCGGAATGGGGTAGTCAATGAGGTCTGGTTCACAGTTGGTATCTATGATGGCTACGATCGGTATATTTAATTTTGCAGCTTCAGCCACAGCGATACTTTCCTTCTTAGTATCTACCACAACTACGACTCCGGGCAGTCTATTCATATCTCTAATTCCACCAAGCACCAACTCCAATTTTTCTCTTTCCCGTTCAATTCGAAGAATTTCCTTTTTAGTTAATTTCTCGTAGGTACCATCACTGGCCATCTTTTCTATGTTTTTCATTCTTTTAATGCTTTTCTTTATGGTAGCAAAATTGGTCAACGTCCCCCCAAGCCACCTTTCATTTACATAAAAAGAGTTGCATCTTTCGGCTTCATCTTTAATAATATCTTTGGCCTGCTTCTTAGTACCAACAAACAATACTTGCTCGCCCGACTTCACAATGTCCACAACTGCTTGGTATGTAATTTCTAAACACTCAAGCGTTTTTTTCAAATCGATGATATAGATGCCATTCCGTTCCATGAAGATGTATTTTTTCATCTTAGGATTCCACCTGCGCGTAAGGTGACCGAAATGAGCACCAGCAATCAAAAGGTCTTGTAATGAAACGTTTACCATGTTACCTCCATACTTTGGGTTATTCCTCCACTGGCCAAATAATTCTACACCCGTTCTGGTGCACCCAATTAGTAAGCCAGTGTGTGTATTATTTAACGTTTAGAAAATTGAAATCTTTTTCGCGCTCCTGGCTGCCCGTACTTCTTTCTTTCTTTCATTCTTGGGTCGCGCGTCAGCAGACCAGCAGCCTTTAGCTTGGGACGATAATCTTCGTCAATTTTGATTAATGCTCGTGCCACTCCCAATCGAACGGCTCCAGCCTGACCAGAGAGGCCGCCACCCCGGACATTGGCAATGATATCATATTTGCCTAATGTGTCGGTCAATTCCAATGGCTGTTCTACAATCATTTTTAATGTTTCGCGCTTAAAAAAATCCAGTAACGGCAGGTCATTTATAATAAATTTTCCTTCTCCGGGTATGAGCCGTATGCGAGCCACGGCTTCTTTTCTTCTACCTAAAGCATCGTATGCTAAAACTTTCATTTGCTCCTCTTAAATTAATGGATCAACCAATTTCAAGTTTTTCTGGTTTCTGTGCTTGATGGGGATGATTTTCTCCGCCATATACTTTCAACTTTTTGTACATCTTTCTTCCCAACCTATTATGCGGAAGCATCCCCCAAATTGCCTTCTCTAAAATACGTTCTGGATGCTTTCTGATTAAATCCGTATACGTATCAAACCGCAAACCGCCTGGGTAACCCGTATAACGGAAATAACGTTTGCTACTAGCCTTTTTCCCTGTTACCCTGATTCTTTCGGCATTGATGACAATTACATGGTCACCAACATCCAAGTGCGGTGAATAAACGGGTTTGTGTTTGCCTCTCAGAATGGTTGCGATTTGGCTGGCTAACCGGCCCAGGATTTTCCCATTAGCATCCACCAAATACCATTTTCGCTCACTCTCTGAAGGTTTATGTGTGTACGTCTTCAACTTATCATCTCCTTCTTTATTTTATAAAATTCAAAATTTTAAGTTAACAATTTTCATTCTAATAGTCAACATTTTTCTTACTCGATTTGTAACTATTCAGATGTCATTCCGTTAGAAATCTTCCTCCATAACCACAGAAGCTACAAGCTTACAAATTAGTGCTATTACAAAGGAAGATGCCTAAGGCATGACAGTAAAGGCTGAATAGTCACGTCGATTTGCTTAACTTATCTTTAAATAAATATCCAAGCAATTTATAAATAAGTTTGGCAGCAACAACATCCGATACAACAAAATTAGGCTCTGGAGAAAGTTCAACAACATCAAAGCCAATAATTCTTTTTGTTTCGGAAAGTTTTTTCAAAAAATTCAGTGTTTCGTACCACTGGAACCCTCCTGGTTCTGGTGTTCCCACACAAGGCACCACCGAAGGATCAAAAAAGTCCAAATCAATGGTTAAGTAAACCAGATCACCTAAGTCTGCTAATACCTGATCTGACCAAGCTGGATTTTGGTTCATTTCATGAGCATACACAATTTTTGAAGGTGCTTTTAACGATTGCCGCTCGCTCAGAGTGGAACTTCTGATGCCAACACCAATATAAGGACATATTTCTGCAACCCGAGCCATGACACAGGCATGATTAAGGGGCGAATTCATGTAGCTATGCCTCAAGTCACTATGGGCATCAAGCTGCAATACCCACATGTCGGGAAAAGACTTCTTAAAAGCTCGAACCAATCCAACGGTAATCGTATGCTCGCCCCCCACACTTACTACAAATTTCTTCCTTTTCAAAAAGCTTTCACAGGCGTCGGTAATCTGTCTTATCGCAGTTTCCGGCACAGAGTCGAATGACTCGAACGGTACTTGCGTGGAAATACCAATCTGACATGGTTCGATATCTAACTCCTCATCGTAAGTTTCGATGTGTCCCGATGCTTCCAGAATAGCTTGGGGACCGTTCTTAGTGCCCTTTCCATAAGTTGTGGAAGCTTCGTATGGTAGACAAAGAAGGACCACCATAGCATTTTCCAAATCACTCAGATTTTCAGGAAGATCTAAGAAATTTGGAAGCAAATTTTCAACCTGCGCTGACATACATTGATGATTAAGTTTTACAACTGCTTAAATTAGAATTGCCCCTGCAATGACCGTCGTCCAAAGTCCATTTTTGTCACCGATGGCCGATTGGGTAATGTTTCTGGTGACAACAATTTTTTCACTGATGCGCCAGATTTCCTTTTTTTCATCCCAGGAGGCATCTGGATCAAAATCTACCCCCAAAATGGTCGCCAACATAGTGGCAGCTAAGTCCTCTGCATAGTCACCAGCCACATCATCTGATTGACCATGGCTGTGGTGTTCCGAAAGGTAACCATAATGACTACGCTCTTTTGGAACCGCAACACCAATAGACGCGGCTATTAAACGATGAGGTTCATTGGTTTCGCACCGGCTCATGACACAATGAACAATTTGCCCCGGAGTAAGTGCTTTTGACCCCTCATTCTTAGAAATGATTTTACAATGAGGTGGAAAAATGCTTGAGACCCGTACTAAATTGTATTCTGCAATTCCTGCATTTCGAAGGGCTAACTCAAAGCTGGTAAGTTTCTCCTTACTTTTACCAACCCCTTTAGTCAAAAACATTTCTTTCGGCAGATACAATTCTTCACCTTTTTAATCAATTATTTTTATCTAAATTGAGCGATTCTCTTCGATGTCATTCCGAAGGAATCTTCCCACTTTAGCGTACAACTAGGGAAGATGCCTCCGGCATGACAGTTTAAGTGTTTTGCTACATCTCACCTAAAAGGTGATACTTTCAGGCAATAAATCGCTCAATTTAGGTTTTAATTAATCCATCTTTGCTTTCCACCAAAGGCCTTTGTTATAGAGTCCAAAAACCTTTCCCTTAAGTTTCCAATTGTGAAACGGAGAGTTTTTTGATTTTGATTTGAATCTATTCTTATCCACAATCCACTCTGCTTTAGGATCAAAAATAGTCAAAGATGCGGGGGCGCCTTTCCTAAAAGTTCCTTTGTCAAGCTTCAGGACGCTGGCAGGATTCATGGTCATTTTTGCAACGGCCTGAGCAAGACTTAATACGCCGGGTTCGACTAAGCGAGATAGTACTAATCCCAACGCAGTTTCTAAACCCACGATTCCAAATGCTGCTGCACTGAATTCTACTTCTTTTTCTTCAATAGCATGCGGCGCATGGTCCGTAGCGATGACATCGATGGTGCCGTCCTTCAACCCCTCCACCACGGCTTCCATATCTTTCTGTGCCCGTAAAGGCGGATTCATTTTTGTATTGGTGTCATAAGAAAGCACGGCTTCATCGGTCAGTGAAAAATGATGCGGCGTAATTTCACAGGTAATCTGCACCCCCCGTCTTTTAGCTTGGCGCACCATTTCAATGGAACCGGCTGTGGATATGTGAGCAATGTGTAGTCGACATCTGGTGAATTCTGCTACTTGAATATCTCGTGCAACTATAATTTCTTCTGAAATACTCGGTATACCTGTCAGTCCCAATCGAGTTGAAACAGCTCCCTCATTCATGAAGCCATTTTTGGACAGGGATTTATCTTCACAATGATCAATGATAGGCAGATCAAACATCTTGGCATACTCCATCGCCCGTCTGAGGATTTCAGCCGTTGCCACAGTATCCCCGTCATCAGAGAAAGCAACCGCACCCGCTTGAACCAATTCTGCCATTTCAGTTAATTCAGCTCCCGCTCTTGCTTTAGTCACGGTCGCAATGGGTAATACATCTAGTAACAAATCCCGAGAACGTTTGATTAAGAATTCAACAACTTCTGCATTATCCGCAGGCGGGTCGGTATTAGGCATGGGACATACCGATGTAAAACCACCAGCCATGGCCGCATCTGAGCCAGTTTCTACTGTTTCTTCGTCTTCTCTGCCCGGTTCTCTTAGATGTACATGCATGTCAATCAGACCAGGACAAAGGACCATGCCAGACACATCCACGACTCTGCCATTGAAACTAGTAGATTCTATTTTACCTATTTGCTTAAGCTTCCCATCTTCAACTAGGACGTTTCCTTTTTCTTGGGTCATTTTCTCTGGATCGACCACCAAGGCATTCTTGAACAAAATCTTATCGATGGGTTCAGCGAGTTCAGATAAACTCATAATTCTCCTGCAACATCTTTGTACTTCAATTAATCATTCGCTGATCTCTGCGGATGATTTGACCCCACTCAAAAGAAACAGAACAGCCATGCGCACAGCCACGCCATTAGTCACTTGATTCAAAATAAGAGAAAAGTCACTATCAGCTAATTCACTTTCAATTTCTACACCCCGATTGATCGGTCCAGGGTGCAGGATGGTAATATCTTTTTTAGCTTCCTCTAAACGCTTACGCGTTATGCCATAAAGTTTGTGATACTCCCTAATTGATGGGAAAAGTCCTTTTTCCTGCCGCTCAAGTTGAATGCGAAGTACATTCAAAACATCGGCCCATTCAATAGCTTCTTCAAGGTTGTAGAAGATTTTGGTTTGCCATTGTTCCACCTCCACTGGCATTAACGTGGCAGGACCGCAGAGCGCTACTTCAGCCCCCATGGCTTGCAAACCGTAGATGTTCGAGCGTGCCACCCGACTATGGGTTATGTCTCCCACAATAGCTACTTTAAGTCCTTCAATACTTTGGAACTTGTCCCGCAAAGTCATCAGATCTAATAGACCCTGCGTGGGGTGTTCATGCTGTCCATCGCCAGCATTTATTATAGAGGCGTCAACGCATTGGGTCAGAAAATGTGGCGCGCCGGCAGCGCTGTGCCTGATTACCACCATATCAATTTTCATCGCCTCGATATTGCGCGCTGTATCTCGCAGTGTTTCACCTTTGAGAACTGAAGAAGAAGAGGCACTAAAATTAACTGAATCTGCAGACAGACGTTTTTCAGCTAATTCGAAGGAGATGCGAGTTCGGGTAGAAGGTTCGAAAAATAAATTAACAACGGTCTTGCCTCGTAAGGTAGGAACTTTGGGAATTGCACGTGTAAGAACTTCCTTAAAAGAATTGGCTGTGTCTAAGATAAAAGTAATGTCTTCTTTGCTTAATCTTTCTAAACCTAATAGATGTTTTCTTTCAAACTCCAACTAACCCTCTCCTCAAACTTCCACCAAAAATATCCCATCTTCACAATCGACCTCCTTGACTTTTACTTGCACCTCCTGTCCTAAAGAGGTGGGTACGTTTTTACCGACATAATCAGCCCTTATGGGAAGTTCTCTGTGCCCCCGGTCTACTAAGACAGCTAACTCAATTTTCGTGGGACGGCCAAAATCCATAATGGCGTCCAGCGCCGCACGAACGGTTCTCCCTGTATAAAGTACGTCATCTATCAAAATCACAATCTTTCCGTCTATATTGAACTTAATCTCAGTGGTTCGAACTTTTGGAAGTTTGATTTTCTTAAACACATCATCCCGATACATCGTAACGTCTAAAATGCCAAGAGGAGGCCTCTTATGCTCAATTTCATATATTTTTTCAGTAATTCTCTCAGCAATGGGAGCGCCTCGAGTTCTAATCCCCAATACCACCAAATTTTCTACACCGCGATTTCGTTCAACAATCTCATGAGAAAGTCGGGTGATGGTTCTATTCAGACCTTCTGCGTTTACAATTTGTGCTCTTACGTTCTCTGTCATGTCGCAATACTTACAAAAAAGCCTTCCGTGAAACTACCAGAAGGCTTAATTTATTCCAATGAACCCTTACCAATCTCACCGGATAGGTTTAAAGGGGAAAATTCCGACATCAATGTTACAAAATTATTCTCTAATAGTCAAGCAAAATTTTGACGACGAGTAAAACCTCAGTTACGGTGGGGTAACCAGCCGTACTTGTTCACAGACTGTACGAAAAGTCAGACTCTGCGGTGCTTGTCATTCAGCAGGAATCTTTTCTTATTGGACGTAAGGTGCTGTTTATTAAAAAGACTCTTCCAGAATGACATCAAGATGTTGCTGAGCTAAGGAACGTCTCGATTGCACTTTTCACACCCTCTGTTAACTTGGCAATGAGATTTTTGTGACCAAGACCGAAGTTTTACGAGGACGAAATGAATTTTGAGGTCAGTGTGGGTAACTGTATAGAAGAGGCGGTTAATCGGGTTGGATAACGAATTCAGAAGATTTGGGGGAGTAACTTTAATTTAAGATATAATCCTCTGGATTTTGAGGTCGGCCATTATGCCAAACTTCATAGTGCAAATGTGGGCCAGTGGCCCGACCAGTATCTCCGGATAAGCCAATCAAATCCCATCTTGCTACCTTTTGTCCTGGCTTTACAAAGATTTTTGAGAGGTGACCATATAATGTTTTATACCCGTAACCATGATTAATGATAATCACCCTGCCATAGCCTTTGTTCAATCGATAGCGCACTCTTACAAATTCCACCACACCGGCGGCCGCAGCATACACTTTTGTACCAGAACGCGCTGATACATCAACGCCGTTGTGATGTTTCACTCTTTCAATAAATGGGTCTTTACGTCTACCAAATTTGTCCGTGATTCTTCCGCCCGCCACAGGCTTTATTGAAGGAATGTGCTTAATTTCTTTTTGAGTTTGTAAAAACTTATCTTCGATAACGTCTTGAAGATCTAAAGCTCTCCTAATTCTATCCTCAAGCATATCCATATATTCGGACATTTTATCGGTTTGATAATCATAATCAACCGGCATTGAGGCCATAAAAACATTACTATTCCCAGTAAGAATGCCCGTGTCTTCAAGAAGACTATCGCTTTCAGTAGCTGAGAGACCTACTAAAACTTCCAAATCCTCCGTGTCTTCCTCTAAGAAAGTCAATTCTTCATTGAGCAATTCAATTTTATGTTGGAGATTTTTGATTTTGTCTTTAAGAAAAACATTTGTTTTCTTTAGATTGCTAGCGGTATTATTTTGAAACATTATGTTGCAAATTACCACCGAGCCCCAAAAGACGCCCACCATTAAAACAGCAATGGCCAAGAGCATGAAAATAAACCGTTGAACATTAAATTCAAATTGACGGGATTCGGATTCGCCCGTTGAGAAAAATATTAGGCGAATCTTGTCATGGATGTATGGCTTTTTTAACTTCACGAATTGGCTAATCTCTTAGTAAATGAATAAGGAAAGGAGCGATTAATAATGTCCTGATCTTTGCAAATATCGTTCCATGTTTTACAGATCATTTCAACTACCAGTGAAAGCTCAAACTCCCCTTTTTTTCTATCCTATTGAACTGCTTTAATCAGATTTTTGGCACAAAAAATACAAAATCTTAACGAATTTCTTTTGTCCTGTACGTGGCGCGATTCTTGAGAATGTTTAAACTTGAGACACGTGATGTATCAAACTTGTCAATCTACTTATTCTTAGGAATTTTCATGTCGGACGCGACACCCGATAATGATGAAAATAGCCAGATCTTACACAGTCTCTGACTGGGTATTTAAACACGTTTCAAACCGTGTTGGATCGGTTGGGAAATTCTATTTTCATGGTAATCATTGCCGATTGCCTAACCCGCATTATCAGAAAAGTCAAGAAATCTGAATAGTATGATTCTTCGAATCAAGCTAACAACACTTGTAACCAACCTAAGGTTTTCCGGTTTGACTAAGTCCCAAATAGAATGCAAAATCTGACCCATTACGACCGACCATCTCTAAACTTAATGTTAATCGCGATGGCAGGTCAAAATCCAAACCAATGAAAGGACTGGTTTCTAAGCCACTTGAATATTCGCCTGTTTGCGTGAATACAGACTCGCTAACTCCATCAAAAACGATCTTATCAATTTTGGTTTCGAGACGTTGAACTATTTTTGCATTAACACCAACATAAAACTTTACGACTCCCCAACCCTTAGTAAATCCAGTATTCAGGGAGGCCTCTCTCCAGTCATATCTTAGTTCAAGAACTTGCAACACTTCATTGTTAGCAACGAGCTTAGAATCTTTGGAAGTAGGATTACTGGTAAATCTAAAAAGTTGGCCATTGATAAAAATTGAAAAATGGTGACGTGGTAAATTAAAACAGCGAATATTAAGACCTGCTCCATAAGCTATTTGATATTTTCCATCAAGTCTTGTCGGGGTACCGCCGGGGATAGTAATCGTAATCTTTGCAGCACCAACCTCTGCGAATAAGTCTAAAAAACTAACTAAGCCAAAATTTCCTTTGAACAAAAGCCGAGGAGAATCATAAGTAATTCCGTGGATGTTTTTTCGAAAGTAACCACCGGTGATGCTCACGGTAAATTTGCGATGGCTTGACGTAAGAATTGGAATGCCGGCCGGTTGCGCAGACAGGTTTGGTGAAAAGGTTGACAAAAATAAGACTACCTGAATTAAAAAAGATAAATTTTGGATTTTACTATTCAATTTGTTCGTAGATTAGTTTAGATTCAGATTAATAGGCTCAGATGAATTGATAACATTACCATTCTGACTATTGACCGTTATAGTTACGGTGGTGGTAGCAGCTTGGGCCTCGGGGTCCGAAGGATCAATATTATTTGTTAAAAGTACTTGGTATCGTGTAACACCAGGGTCGCCTGTATTCAAACTGGTCCAGGAAAGCTCTCCAGCGCTTGACCGAATGGCGATTTCCGAACCGGGAACAATAGGATTCCCATTTACATCATAAATCTTAAATGTAATCAATGCTGATTCCCCAGGGCTCAAGTCTGTATCGGAAACTTCAATATCGAAAACATCAATTAGTCCAGAAAATACAAGGCTTGTAACTGACCATACCCGCGCAGAATTACCATTTGCATCTACACCTTCGGTGACCGCAAGAATCCTAGCAATGCCATCGTTTTCACCATAGTCACCGATAGAGTTAAGAACTTCTCCACCTTCAAAATCAGGAATTGGACCTGGAATGACATTTGTCCCCTTGTTGAAATCAGGATGGTCCTCGTTGGGGTCAAAAAAAGTGTTATAGAATCGACTAATGGTTGGATAAGGTTGAGCGGTGTGAATGGTTACCGTAGCTACGCCTTCTTTATCAGTAAAGCCTGCATAGGTAGAAATTACTCCAGCGGTTGTGGTAAAAAATACAGCCGTGCCAGGAGGAACGGGATTGTTAAATTTGTCGCCCACAACCGCGGTGACGCTTGCGGTATTATTTACCACATTCCAACCGAAAACATTGAGAGGCTTGACACCTACCGAGAGATGGCTGCCACTTGGGTCATTAACATCTTCAATATATGGCGGACCCGCAAAAATTATGATTTCCGTTGAGACGGCCCTCACCTCAGGAACTACTGGTGCACCAAACTCATCTGTAACTTGAGCCAAAATGCGAACGCTACCGGACCGGATTCCACTGTTGAGGGAAACTTGTGCTTGGCCGTTTAACGTTGGGATGGGGTTTGTACTGCTTAGGAACTCTCCACCACCCGGAGAGGAGAAAATTGAGAATGCAACGTGTGTTCCATCTAATACATAATTATTCTTACTATCGACCACTTCGGCTGTAATTCTCAGGGTCTGATTCCTTCCTGAATCTTTGACACCTAAGGAATTAGGTGCAAAGCTCAGCAATATACTATTCGGCGGTCCCGGGAGTAACTGAACGGTCGTTTCACCCATGATTGCACCAACAGAAGCTTGGATCGTGGCAATTCCGGTAACACTGCTCGAAAAGTTGGCCACGGCACGTCCAGAGTTGGTTTGAGCATTTGGGGTAATGTCCCCTAAATCAGCGACAAAACTTACCCTGGTCTCATCAGCCACAGGGTTGCCCGCGGCGTCGGACACATAGGCAGTTACGGCAGTGCTGGTTACCCCATCAGCAGGTAGAGATGTAGAATCAGCAACAACGGTAATGGTGGCCGGCTCTCCCACCACATATCTAACTGTGGTTGTATCAGTCAGCAGACCGACCCTCACAACAACGGTTGCGGTATCCGGCTGCGTTCCACTGGTTAAGGTACTAACTGCCATACCATCGGTGGTTACTTTATTTGACTCTATGGTCCCAGTTCCATCAATTATTTCGAAATTTACTTGCGTGCCATCGGGTACAGGATTGTTGTTTTGGTCGGAGACCACAGCTTTTATCAAAGAAGTGCTTTGATTGTCAGCTAATATGACTGGCGGTTCCGCTGAAACATCCAAATACACAGGTCTTGAATCGCTAATAGTTATTTTTACGGTTACCGATCGTTTTTGAGATGTTCCATATTGGCCTGTGATGATGGCCTCACCTGTATCTTGAGGAGCCGTGAAAACTGTGGTCGCCACACCTGAATCGTTGGTCGCATTAGAGGCAGGCTCGACAATACCGATTGATGCAGAAAATTGAACCACCTCTCCCGCTACTGGTTGACCCTCCTGATCAAACAAATATGCTTGAACAACAGCCGTATCGCCAGGTGTAACGACCTCAGGATTTGTCGTAAGGTTGACCAAAATAACTATTTGGTCCTGCACCCCCTGGGTTGGGTCTAAGGGCGCTTTTTTAGAACACATCCATCCAAGCAATGCTACACAACAGGAAAAAAGTATCACTAATATGAGCGAATGCCTGGATTTAAATGAGATTTCTACCATTTAACAAGATCATTACCTAAAGTTCACGCCATAAAACTATCTCTCTGGAACTTGCTGAATTCTCATACTCGGCAAATTTTCCCATATATTCCGAATTATAATGTACTGTAATATGGTTTCCGGTTCCATCGACATCACCATTAGCGAGGATTCCCCCTGTTACTGAACTCTCAGTAGGATTGCCACCCCCATGTATCACAATATTGTTTGGGTTTACCATGTATAAGACCCCTTCTACGCGCGAAGATCCATCCAGCCGGATGTCCCCGTCGACAATATAGATTCCATACACTGTTCGTCCGCCTTGCACACGGAGGTCTCCTTGAACATACGTGACATTTGGCGTCGTGCCACTGAAATAAAAGTTGAAGTTTGGGTAACCGTGAGATGGTTGGTACTCCGAGCCTGATTCAACATGACCCTGCGAAATGGCCATATCAATCAGAGCTTGGTTATCTATATCAGGAAGCGATTCCGCATTATCAACCAACAAAGAAGGGTCAGGGTCTCCATTTTCATCTAAAGATGTGACATTCGTAACATCCCCGGTTGAATAGATTGCAAAATCCCCAATCGGGGGCTGATAACTGACAAGCACTTGAATTGTCTTTTCTGCTTCACCAATATCGCCGGTGGAGGTCAGCTCCAACAAACTGTCCTGGTTCGCAATCGCTATATTAAATGTACCTTCATCTGTAGAGACAGATTCAATGTAGGGAGCGCTTTCCCCTTGAAATATCCGCTTTATACCATATTCTATCCCAGCTTCGGCTAAATATTGAGCTTGGATACCTTGCATGTACTTCAACGATATTCGGCTGTCCACAATCATAAGTGAATAGCTAACCACACCCAAGGTCGTCAGCATTAAGATAATGAAAAGAATATACGCTATTGATAAACCTCCAATCTCATTCTTAGCTTGACTGTGGATAAGCCTTTTTCTAAAGCACTGTGAAGGCATGAAAGACCACATAAACTTACCAAAAGATTTGTCATTAAATATCATCACAATCTTTGTCAATAATCAGTTAACCAGGTCGTAAGTTTAATATCAGGAATTTCATTATGGGATATTTTGACTTGTACAAAAGCATAAGGGATTCCATTATAAATTCTGCCTGCTGCTTCTATCAATACAGTTCGCGTGAAGCCATTGGAAGGTACATCACTTGGGTAGTTGCCAGGAGTGATCACCCAATCATATCCTTTTGTTGGACTTTTCTTGTCAGATATGATTTCTTCCATTTTCTCTTGGGCATACACAATTGCCTGAGATATGATGACTGACTGATTGCTATTTACTAAGGTCGATGAAATCAATTGCATCAACGAAGGAATGGCAATAGACAAAACCACTATAATTAATATGACCTCAATTAATGTAAATCCATGTGAACTTTTCAGCTTTTTTTTGAGATATGAATGTAAACTTAACACCGTCAAAAATATTCAACTTTTATTGTTTAAATCCTCAAGCAGCCTTCCTCGCTTGCCTTTTAAGTTTTTGCCTCAAAGCCCTTGCGGACGCTGGACCAATCAGATTATGAGCTTTTCGACCAGAAATCTAAATCTTTATGAACAAGCTAGAGTGAAAAGGTGACTATTCAGGCTGCCCTGTCATTCTGTAGGAATCTGCGTGAATCTTAGCACTAAGTAAACAAGGTTCGTTTGGATGCTGATTCAGAAAGGATTCTTTTAGAATGACCGCCTGAATAGTCACATAAAAAGTTATCTCATCGTTAATTTTATCGACACGCAGTCAGAATATATTTAGAAATTAGTTTTTTATAAGTTCAAGATTTTCATAATCATTACCGATTCAATATTAGAAACCTTAATATGGTTTTACTGACTGGGATACATTGATTTACAGCACAAAAGTGTATTTGAGGTCAGTTTCTAAAAGCTAAGAAGATTCCTCCTGAATGACAGTAACGTTTAATTTTAACAAGGGATTAAGCAAGTGAGAAGTGTTAGTATAATTGTTATTTCTAACCTTGGGAGATGTTCAAATGAATAAGAGGATAAGACTTCACACAATAATCTGGCTGGTCACCATTTTATTGCTTATTGTTGGCAAACCGTCCTGGGAACAAGAAAGTCGAAGAATTGAATCTTCAAATTCGCTCACTAATTTGCTTAATGAAAAACCGTTGAATCTCAAGACAAACTACATAGAAAAACGATATGATAAGGCCTTGAAAATTTCATCCATTACCCCGAGACCAATAAGCTCCGATTGGTCTAGCGCAAGGTTTGTTAATACTGCATCGCTCAGTCTTATGTCACACCCCGATGACGTGTTTTGGGACGATAGATTTGACCAACTTGGAGTAAATGGTGCTGTACTGGCGATAGCCGTCAGTGGGAGTGATTTATATGTCGGTGGAAGTTTCAGCATGGTCGGTGATGTGAACGCTAACAACATAGCCAAGTGGGATGGCAGCAATTGGACTCCGTTGGGAAGCGGAGCCAATAACGGTACGAATGGAAATGTCCTGGCGATAGCCGTCAGCGGGAGTGATTTATATGTCGGTGGAAGTTTCAGCATGGTCGGTGACGTGAACGCTAATAACATAGCCAAGTGGGATGGCAGCAATTGGTCTGCGATGGGAAGCGGTACAGGTGGCGATGTAAAAGCAATTTATGTCAGTTCTAATGAAGTGTATGTGGGCGGTGTTTTTACTGCTGCTGGTGGCGGAAGTGCAAACAACATAGCCTTGTGGAACGGCAGCAGTTGGTCTGCGTTGGGAAGTGGGGTAAATAATGGTGTAAATGCCCCAGTTTCTGCAATTGCCGGCAAAGATAACTTAGTCTATTTGGGAGGAAGTTTCACCACAGCAGGCGGTGACAGTGTTAAAAAAATCGTCTGTTGGAATAGCTCCAGCAACACTTGGTCGCCATTAGGTAGTGGTGTTAATCTTGATGTTGATGCGATCATAGTTAATGGAAATGACGTGTATGCTGGTGGCTTATTCACTATAGCTGGCAGTGTAAGTGCTAAAAACATCGCTAAATGGGATGGTAACAACTGGTCTGCCTTGGGGGATGGAATGAGTGGCGGAGGTGTTAGCGCTATGGCGATAATTGGCAGCGAGTTGTATGTGGGAGGCAGTTTCGTTACAGCCGGAAATGTCAGTGCAAATAAAATTGCCAAGTGGGACGGCAGCAACTGGTCTGCCTTGGGCAGTGGCATAGAGGGCGGTCTAGTTTTTTCAATAGCAACCAGTCTTAATGATGTGTATGTGGGAGGGAGTTTTAACACAGCCGGCGGTAAACCTTCCGCTAACTTTGCCCGGTGGAATGACCAAGATGGTACCGTACCTATAGAGTTAATTTCTTTCACTGCTAAGCTGAGGGGAAGTTTGGTCGAGCTTCTTTGGACAACGGCCTCAGAGACAAACAATTTTGGATTTGAAGTAGAAAGAATGGTGATTGATACAACTAAATTTTTGAGCAAAAACAATAGTGCTTCACAATCCAATAATCAATGGGAAAAGATTGCATTTGTGCAAGGGCATGGCACAACAGCTAACCCGCATAATTATTCGTACACCGACAACGTCCAATCTCTAATCAGTATGACATCACGCACCTTAAAGTATCGACTCAAACAAATTGACTTAGATGGTAGGTTTGAGTATTTCGAACCAGTTGAAGTGATGGTCGGCAAAATACCGACCAATATTATACTTGGGCAAAATTATCCTAATCCATTTAACCCGGAAACAACTATCGAGTTTGTGATTCCTAATGATGCGTCCACAACATTGAAAGTTTATAACATGCTGGGTCAAGAAGTCCAAACACTAATTAATGAGAACTTAAGAGCAGGTGTGATATATAAAGTAAATTTTAATGGAAGCTCACTTCCCAGTGGTATCTATTTCTATGTGTTACGCTCGGGCAATCCTGTCAAAGCTGAGAGGAGAAGAATGTTGTTATTAAAGTAATAGACGCACATGTTCGCAGCTACCTGTATTCTTCATTACGTCAATTAAAACATTGCAACTCATTGCCAGAAAAGCTTTTTTATCTGAATAATTGGACAAGGCCAAACCCAAAAAGACAAAATAATTATTAATGATTTTGTGGTCAATTATTTTGTCTTATCAATTCATTTGCATTTCGAGTAAGGATTTTATTGTTTAAGTACTAACCGACACTCGCCGAATCGATTTTTTCTTCTGGTTGCGGCGCTGCGGCGCTGTGCACTCTCTGTCCTATTTAGCTTATCTTTCATCTGGGCCTCGCCACCCTATCGACATACTTACAATTTTATGAATCCTAAGTAAAACATAATTAAGCTCATAAGCAAAAGTATCATTCCTGACCAATACCTATGCGCAACAGTATTATGGTCCGTGAAAATCAACTTATTACCTATTTCGCTTATTTTTACAATGATTTTGGGAGCGAAAAAAAACAATAGACTGAAAAATAGAAATAACAAACCAACAATAATGAACATTAACATATATTACCTCACAAGTCTAAAAATTCCTTGGCTGAACTTTTGTGCTTAGGTTAAATGATTGTTCATTAAGCGAAGTCGTCAAACTTATGGTGATGGTGCTAATCTCTGATGGATTAGTTACTGGAGAAGATAATGGACTACCAGAATTGTCAAAATAATTGAATTGAACATCCTCAACAGAAGTTAATAGCGGATCTCCATTTCGGAGAATCTGACTATTTGAAAATTTATAAGAAATCATAAAATCGTCTACATCGTCAAATCTAATCGAATCCTCGGAAGCTTGAAAAATGCTATCAGGAGATATTATGTGTCGAATATCCCGAGATATCATTTGGAGGGCATTTCGCGAAGTCTGAAGCCCTTCAGTATTACCGATTAGTTTCTTATACATATTGATTTCATAATATAAGAAATTCGAAATAAAACCAGTTAATATTGCTATTAGCACCATTACTAAGATCAGTTCTAAAAGGGTCATCCCGATTTCAGGTGACAGTCTTGGAATTTGATTTTCAAGAATCCTCAATTTTCAGGAATCCAGTATTGGCAGTAATTTGTAGCTTTTTATCATTGTTTAGCGTTACAAGATTGAGTTCTCCAGTAAAAGCAGCCCCTGCGTTGGATGGTACCCCACTGGTACTAAAATCTAAGCGACCATTTACAAATTCAGTACCAGTAATTTGTACTGCGCTAAAGTCTCCAACTCCAAGTTGAACAATGAAATCTCCACCGCCAACCAGGTTTTGAATGTAGGTTCCATCACTCCACTTTAGATAATATCGATTATTAGTCTGATCAATATAAACCCTTGTTCCTTTTCCTTCTGATATCGCTAACTGTTGAGCATACCGAACATCGGCAGCGATTTTTTGAATAACAGTTTTGTATTGTAGCTTAGAGTTCGAATCGCCCAATTTAGCTACAGCAATAAAAGACAATATACCGATGATGGTAATTAATACAATCAGCTCTATAAGGGTAAAACCATTTTGATTATTTGATATTCTAAAATGTCTTTTAAGTTCACTCATGAAATTACGAAAGGGAAGCCGCCATTGTAACGACTTCCCTTTTTTCAACTCTCCTCAATCGGTAGTTAATAATCTTATTACCGTACATGCGTAGTATAGGTAGCCGCGTTGGGGCAGCTCGCTACTCCAGTAGTAGAGTTAAAACTTATGTTACCTCCTTTTGGGCAAGTAGGTATCGAACCGCTTTTGAACATTCCTGCCGTTAACGAAGAAGGATATGTCGGGTTACCAGCTATGGCACTATCAGCATAAGCAATGGAAGCAGCGGCTTCGACTGCAGCCTGATTGGCCTTACATTGCGCAGCTTGCGCGCTATCACTGAGGTCAACAAACTTAGGAACCGCTATGGCCGCTAAAATCCCCAGAATCACGATAACCATGATGAGTTCAATGAGAGTAAAACCACTTTGATTTTTCATTTTGACACCTCCAAAATTAGTAGTATTATTTATATCCGGTCGCGTGTTCATTTTATGCAACCCACGTGCCATAAAATATGAATGTTAAGTAGATATATTTTATTAGTTGAAATTTATGGAGTTACACATCCTAAAGCATCTGAGACTTAGGTTAATTGCGCAGTCTACCGTGTACCTTTTCGGTATAATTTTTCTACCAGATGGTAATTTATTCCTACTAACTTTTTGTTTTTATTTATCCACGTTTGCAGTAGTTTCAAAATGGTATACTGTTCCGTTTATAACTTCTAAGGTATGAACTATTAGTTGTTAGAAACACGCTGAGCTAAATCACTGTCTCAAAATGGAAATTATTGGGCAAGTTTGGTAAGGTCCCACATGGGCAGAAAAATGGCGAGCGCTAAAAATAGAACGATGACCCCTAAGGCCACGGTTAAGATTGGTTCAATCATTGAAGTCAAATTCTTCACAGCGTAATCGACTTCTGTGTCATAATGTTTTGAAACATTTAACAACATTTCGTCCAGGGACCCAGATTGCTCGCCAATAGCAATCATACGTATGACCATTGGAGGGAATATATTACCTTGACTTAAGGGTGCAGCTATTCCCTCTCCCTGCATGATTCCATAAGCAGCTTTCTCGATTTCTTTACCCACCACTACATTACCTACCGTTTTCGCGGCAATTTCCAAAGTCTGAAGAATAGGTAACCCGCTGCTGTTTAAGGTTTCGAACATGCGAGTAAACCTGGACATGGCGGTTTTCAAATTCAAATCACCAAAAATAGGTGCGTTGATCTTAAAGTAATCCCAACGATAAGCCCCTTTTTCTGTTTTTATATATTTCAAGAAAGCGATTAATATCACTAATCCAGTTGCTAATATTATGTACCAGTAATTGGCCAATATAAAATGCATTCCGATCAATATTTTTGTGGGTAAAGGTAATTCTGCACCTACTTGTTCAAATAGGGCAATAAATTTTGGTACAACTATCATCATCAAGGCGATAAAGGCAATCACCAGGGAAACCACTACAATAATTGGATAGCGCATAGCGGATTTCACCCGCGCTCTGGTTTCCTGATCGTGCTCCATAAGTTGTGCCAGCCTTTTCAACACTTCATCCAAAGCGCCACCCATTTCTCCAGCTTTGATAGAATTTATGTAGAGCTCAGAGAACACTTTTGGATGCTTACGAAGGGCTTCTGAAAAGCTGATACCACTCTCAATGTCCACGTAGATTTTTTGAATAACTTCTTTCAGGGCTGGATTGTCTGTTTGTTCCACTAAGGCCTCCAAACAGGAGAGCAGAGGAACCCCAGCCTTTAGCAACGTAACTAATTGTCTGGTAAATACAATAATTTGGGCTTGTTTTACTTTGCTCTTTTGGGAAGATGATGCGCTCCGAGTAGCAGCTTCCTTAGGTTCTATTCTCAAAGGTAAATAACCAAGCTTCTCTAACCGATTTGCAACCTCACTTGGGTTAGGAGCATCCATCACATCTGTAACTTCAGTTCCCGCATCATTTATGGCTCTATATTCAAAGCTTGGCATAGTCAATGCAGATTATTAATCGTGGAGGAACTATAATAAAATTTTATAATTAGACGTGACTATTCAGGCTGCCCTGTCATTCCGTAGGAATTTTCATGTCGGACGCGACACCCGATAATGATGAAAATAGCCAGATCCTACACAGTCTCTGACTGTGTATTTAAACACGTTTCAAACCGTGTTGGATCGGTTGGGAAATTCTATTTTCGGGGCCAAAAGCTTGCTTTCTCCATCTTCCATCTTCCAT
>JBHIAW010000008.1:0-33276 GCA_046758765.1 bacterium | reverse complement strand
GAATTTTGGCAATCCTTACAAACCGGAGATTTACTGGCAGTTTAAAGAAGCGGTCGCTGGAATAGGGGAGGCCTGCCGTGCTTTAGAAACGCCGGTAACTGGCGGTAACGTCAGCTTCTACAATGAAAATCCTGAAGGCGCTGTGTATCCTACGCCTGTGATTGGCATGCTTGGCATTGTGGAAGATTTACGTCATGTAACCACGGCCTGGTTCAAACAGGAAGGAGATGTCATAGTCTTATTAGGTGAAAATATGGGGGAAATTGGTGGGAGTGAATACTTGAAGGTGCAGTTCAAGAAAATAGCAGGGGATTGTCCCCAGTTGGATTTAGAATTTGAAAAGCGGCTGCAGAAAGCCTGCTTAGAAGCCATTCAAAGCGGCCTAGTCCATTCGGCCCACGATGTTTCCGAAGGAGGCCTGGCCGTAGCGCTGGCAGAATGCTGTTTATTGAATCCAGAGCAGGTCATTGGCGCACAAATCCATTTGAAAATCGAAAAAAGAAAGGATTGTTATCTATTTGGCGAAGACCAATCTCGAATCATTCTTTCTCTGGCAGAAGATAATTTACCTCAATTTAAGCAAATTATTGAAAGTCATAAAATACCAATGATGGTTATTGGTCGAGTGGGGGGCACGGAATTGATTATGAATGAATTGATTCATGCCAAAGTTGAAGAGCTCAAAAATTTGTATCAAAATGCAATTCGAAACAAAATGGAGGCTTAACTCCGGATCACTTAGATGTGGAGGGTTAAACGAAGCAGAATTTATTTGACATCAAGGAGATAGAAATGTCTATAGTCTTGGATGGTTCCGGATTTACAATCGAGAAACTGGTGCGCATTGCCAGGCACGGAGAGAAGGTAGAACTCCACCGTGAAGCGCTCGAACGCATCAAAAGCTGCCGCCGTATGCTGGAGGAGAAAATTCAGGCACGGGAAATCATGTACGGTGTTAATACTGGCATCGGTGAGTTATCGGAAGTAGTCCTGGATGATGAACAAGTGAAGCAGTTTCAGAAATACCTGATTTATAATCATGCAGCCGGCATTGGTGAACCAGCGGACATTGAGTATGTTCGAGGCGCCATGGCAAGCAGAATCAACGTGCATGCTCATGGACATTCCGGCTGTCGACCTGAAATCACCTTAACGCTGTTGGAGATGCTGAACAAGGGTGTGACGCCTGTTGTCTGCCAGAAAGGTTCCGTGGGAGCATCCGGAGACCTTGCGCCGATGTCCCAGATTGCCCTTCTGCTGCTGGGTGAGGGGGAAGCATTCTATCAAGGTGAGCGCCTACCAGGTAAAGTGGCTCTGGATAGGGCAGGTATTCCTATCCCTAACCTGGAGGCAAGGGACGGCTTAGCCACTATTAATGGCTCTAATTTACTTACGGCGATGAGCGCCTTGCATCTTTATGATATGAACCTGTGGCTTAAGCAAGCCGAGATTGCGTGTGCGATGAGCCTTGAGGCGCTCTGTGCAAACATGAAACCGTACGACGTGCGCTTGCACAAAGTACGCGGATTCGCCGGTGCTGTGCGTAGCGCCAAGGCTATTATGAAGTGCATCGAAGGTAGCGACCTTTTAAAAAGCAAGACGAAGACAAAGGTACAAGATGCGTATTCTATGCGGTCATCCCCCCAGGTTATTGGGGCGGCTCATGATGCCCTGGGCTACGCCAGAAGCCAGATTGAGATAGAACTGAATGGTGTGGGCGACAATCCGGTTTTCTTCCCGGAGTACAAACTAACTCTTACTGGCGCAAACTTCCAGGGCACTCCGGTATCGCTTCCCATGGACATGGTAGGTGCTGCCATCACCATGGTGTGCGTTTTGTCCGAGCGTCGTCTCAATCGACTGACCAACCCGAACTTGAGTGTGGGCCTGCCCGCATTCCTGAGCAAAGGAGCAGGAATGTTTTCCGGCATGATGCTCAGCCAGTACACCGCGGACACCCTGATCGTGGAACAGAGAATGCTTTCCGCACCTGCCAGCATTGGCTCTATCCCAGCCGCTGCCGACCAGGAGGACTTCGTCTCCATGGGGATGAACACAGCTATCAAGAACGAACAGATTTTGGATAATGCCTACGGCGTGCTTGGGATTGAATTCATGGCTGCGGCACAGGCGTTAGATTTCCGCCCATTCACACCCGGACGCGGCGTGGCAGCGGCCCACTCAGTCATTCGAAAGTATGTAGAACACCTGGATGAAGACCGTCCGTTGTACAACGACCATAATAAGATGAAGGAACTGGTCAAGTCGGGCGAGATATTGGAGGAAGTGGAAAAAGAGGTAGGCAGCCTGGGATAGTTTTTTGGATATGATGTTAAAAAAGCAACGGTTTTCCGAATCCTGACTGACATCTAAAGGGAACTTGCAAGAGGCCGAACAAGATAAATATTTTATCATACTTACAATGATTGAAAACTACCAAACTTTTTCAATTTTAGAATCGATAAGCTTATTTATTGTTTCCACAATTTTTTCAGCAACAAACCTGTTTTCAACTCCTCTGCTGAATGGACATGTGGAGGCACAACTTATTTCTGAGGTAAAATCTATCCAGCCCGGACACCCGTTCTGGGTTGCTGTCCGACTCAAGATGGGGAAAGATTGGCATACGTATTGGCGAAACCCTGGTGATTCTGGTTTACCTACGACAATTGAATGGGAAATGCCAGACGGTTTGGAGGCAGGTGAAATTCAATGGCCATACCCTCAACAATTTGGGGCGCCACCAGTTGTGAGCTATGGTTACAAGGATGAAGTTCTACTACTTGTTAAAATTGACGTGGCGGGATTTTTTGAATCAGATAAAGTAGTAAAACTATCTGCGAAAGTTGATTGGCTGGAATGTAAAGATATTTGTTTGCCGGGCCATCAGAAATTGAAAATCGAACTACCGGTAAAAGATGAAGCTCCGGAGGTTGATAATCGTTGGGCTGAAAAATTTGAAGAAACTCGAAAAAGTCTACCTGTTGCAGATTCGGCATGGAAAGTAAATGCAAAACATCAAGGGTCTCAAATAATTATTTACCTTACCCCGCCGGTTTGGTTCAATAGTAAGATGTCAAACGTGTTGTTTTTCTCAGAACAACCCGGCGTTATAGATCACTCTGCGGAGCAAAAAATTGAAAAAAACAAAAAGGGATTTATCATTACTTTGAAGAGGTCAACTTTTTCCGTGAACCTTCCTGCTCGGCTTAAAGGTGTTTTGTTCTCGAGAGTAGGATGGAGAGGGCCTGGTACAGCGCGTGCAATGCGTTTTGATGTTCCACTTGAAAAGGAATCCACTTTGTCAAACAACTGAGTGGGAAATCCCACCGCACCTGTTAAATAACATGTGAGCGTTAAATTAATAATAGGAGGATTTAATATGAGTCGTAATTACTTCATACCTGTTCTCGTCTTAGGTTTTGTTTTTGGCTTTTTTCTAAATCTTCAAGCAGACGGACCAAGTATCGGTAAAGCTGCTCCAGATTTCACTCTCTTTGATTCCTACGGTAAAAAGCATACGTTGTCCGAGTACAAGAGTAAATTTGTGGTGCTGGAATGGTATAATCCTGATTGTCCATTCGTTAAAAGACATTACGCAAGCGAGAATATGCAGAAATTACAAAAAGAATACACAAAAAAGGATGTAATCTGGTTAATAATAAATTCGTCAGCGCCAGGTAAGCAAGGCCATTGTACCCCTGAATTGGCAAATAAATTAGTAAAAGAAAAGCATGCTTCACCCACAGCTTTCCTGCTTGATCATGAAGGCGAAGTTGGAAAGAAGTACGGCGCCAAGACCACACCTCACATGTTTGTCATTAATCCAAAGGGTATATTAATTTATAATGGCGCCATTGATGATAAACCATCCGCGAAAAAGGAAGACACCGCTAAGGCCAAAAATTACGTGCGAATGGCTTTAGACGAATCGATGGCTGGGGAAGAGGTATCGATACCAACTACTCAACCGTATGGTTGTTCAGTTAAATACAAATAAACCTGGTATTCACCTTTTAGGCAAAGGAATCCGTGACTTCTTGCCTGAGTAAATGTTTCGGCGGCAGTATGTCATGGATACTGTATCCAGGCGGTCTGGCGGGCGGACCGCCCGCAGCGAGGGAGATATCGGGAATTCTATCAG
Source organism: bacterium (assembly GCA_046758765.1). Lineage (GTDB taxonomy): Bacteria > Zhuqueibacterota > Zhuqueibacteria > Oceanimicrobiales > Oceanimicrobiaceae > JBHIAW01. The sequence goes on along the minus strand of JBHIAW010000008.1, from coordinate 29,132 downwards.
TGTGATGTGGACACAGTAATAATCTCTTAAGTGGTTGTCTTTACGTTGGGCGAGGATGCCCAACGGAGTAGAATAGTAGGTTTTCGGCCAAGTTTCTAGCCCCATTGTACATTTTGATTGACAACTCTACAATGTTTTTGTACATTACAGCAAAGTTCCGAAGATAGGCAAGGGGTTGCCGAACTGATAACGTCCCTCTGTGTGTCTCATCAAACGAGCAATTAAACCCCTTGGAGTCTCACATCTTGAAAATCTCCTTTTTGAATCTTTTTCGTTTGGAGCACTAACCTGTGATTTCCATGGCAATTACAAAAAGATTCTTGCAGAATGACAATGAGGATTATTTCAGATTTTCGTAGTTTTGCAGAAGTCTTCTTCAAATAAAGAAAGGAGGGAGGCAATATGGTACAGTTTCGTCAATTTAAATAATCTTGATATCAAACAAATAAAGGAGGGTACCATGCGGAAATTCATTTCATATTCAGCCATAAGTATGATTGTTCTGATTAGCGTAATCGGGATAAATCTCTCTCAGCTTTCCACGCAGACGGAGCAGCAAATATCAAGACTCAATCGATTGAAGCAAATCGATCCTACGATTAGGGTCCAGTGGGACAAAAAGACCGGAACACCCACTCGATTAGCAGGTAAGTTGAGCGAAAGGATTGACGCAGACGCTCAAGAGATTGCTATGCGTTTTTTCAAAGCTAATCAGACTCTATTTAGCATGGCTGACGCTGAAAAGGAGCTTTCAGTCGTCAAGGTGAAAACGGATACTCGAGGGTGGCAGCACGTTAAGCTTCAACAACTTTATAATTCGATTAAAGTTGAAGCTAATACTGTTTTGGTTCACATAAATGATAACAAAGAGGTCCGAATCGTCAGTGGCTATTATTTACCCAATATAGATTTGGACACGACTGCGACAATAACTAGTTCTGAGGCTATCAGCGCGGCCAGAACAGATCTTAATCCTAAAAAGGAATTATCACAGGTCCCGGCAGCGGAGCTAGTCGTGTATGATTTTGATGACAAGACATATCTCGCTTGGAAAACTGAATTGCGTTCAGAAGACCCTCTTGGAGTGTTCATCTATTATGTCGATGCCCACACTGGTGAGGTCATCGATAGCTACAACGACATGAAATTCGCACTCGATAGAATCGTGTACGATGCCGGCGGAACGAGTGACTGTACGGCCGTTGCTCGCTCCGAGGGAGATGCTGCGACGGGAGATGCTGTGGTAGATGACACCTATGACAATACTGGCACGGTATACAACTACTATCTGACGACTTTCGCTCGTGACAGCTATGATGACATAGGGGCCACCATTAAGTCGTGTGTGCACTTTGTCTTTCCTCCTACTATGGATCCGAACAATGCCGCCTGGGATGGGCAACAATTACTTTATGGAGATGGAGATGGCACTGCGTTTTCACCGCTCGGGCAATGCCTGGATATTGTGGCCCACGAGTATACCCATGCCGTGACAGATTACGAGTCAGACCTGGTCTATCGCGTTCAGTCTGGTGCCTTGAATGAAGCCCTCTCAGACATTTTTGCCGCTTTGGTCGATTCTGATGACTGGCTGATGGGTGAAGACTGTTATACCCCCGGTACCGCGGGCGATGCCCTTAGATACCTGGACGAGCCGCCGCTTGGTGACCAGCCCGACCATATGGATGATTATGTCGTTACAGGGGGCGACAATGGTGGTGTCCATACCAACAGTGGTATTCCCAATAAGGCTGCCTATCTCATGGCTGAGGGTGGAACCCACCATGGAGTTACCGTGGTAGGGATGGGCAGAGAAAATATGGGGAAGGTATTCTATGACGCCCAGTTGTTCTATTTACAGTCAAAAGATGATTTTCTGAAGGCTCGACAAGCTACGGTGGACGCAGTGTCGGCTGTTTTTCCGGGCGATATGGCAAAATTGAATACTGTAAAATCAGCATGGGATGCGGTTGGTGTTGGACCTTTTGGCGTGTCTTTTGACCCAAGTGAAATAAGAATTTCTCAAGATGACTCGGAAGACCTGATAGCAGAAGTTACCTTTGAAGGCGTTCCTGTATCTGGTGCAACTGTGACATTTTCAAGCGCTAATACTAGCCTCGCGGCAGTTTCTCCCGGATCTGGTACTACGGGAACGGATGGGAAGGTTTCCACCACGGTAACCGGCCTGTCCTGTGGATCAACCAAGATCACAGCTACCGCAGATGACGGAACGAATTCAGCTTCTTCGGAAATACATGTAAGTGTTCCAACGACTTCTGAATTAGGACTGATTGTTCTTATTGTACTGCTAATTGCAGTGATTTTGTGGTCTGTTAGGAAACATGTATCTCAAAGGATTGCGTAATTAGTGATGAGCACAAAGCAGGCCTCTTGTCCAACTAATAATTAATAGTCAAGGCGGTGCGAGAGGCCTGTCAGTATAGGTAGGAACTAATTTTATGCAGATTATCAGAGTTTTGCCTCGTCTACAGGGTTCAAATCGAGAACTTTACAAAACCTTTATTGCGCTCATATTTTGGATGCTCCTTCTTTTATCAATTGCCTACAATCCTTGGTTTATTGAAATAGTGATCAATCGGCTTGCATTAGGTCTTTCGTACTTTATCTCTCTCATTCTGCAGTCATCGGGGAACGAAATCGAAAGAATCGGTACCGTCATAAGATGCGGCGGCTTTAGCATGGATATATACTACAAATGCACCGGTGTATATCAAGCGGCTGGATTTGTTGCAGGCGTTTTTGCATATCCAACGCCTCTGCGAAACAAGGTTGCAGGGGTTGTTTGCGGGGTTGGATGTATAAGTGTCATAAACGTGGTTCGCATAGTGAGCATTTTCTACACTGGTTTGCATTTGCCTAAATTCCTTCCTGTTTTTCACGGCATAATTTGGGAGACATTGATGATACTACTGACCATTTGGCTTTGGCTGATGTGGGCAAAGAGAAGCTCTGGAGCAACTTCAACAGTAATGGGGTTGTTGAAACTGTCGAAAAAGTTCCCTTCCTGTCATTACGAGGAACGAAGTGACGAAGTAATCTCCAGATTCTGTGCCTAAATCAAGGGGACTGCGTCGTCATTGGCATTCCTCGCAGTGACATCTTAGGCTTTTTCGACAGTCTCGTTAGAGAATCAAAAATATAAAGGAAGTACTTTTATCAAAAAATACTTGCTTTCTGAGTTGCTTTTTTATATATTCAAGTCCGATAGAATTCTAAGTTCAATTGTAACTATTCAGGCTGTCATTCTGCAAGAATCTTTTTTGAATTAATGTCCGAATGAACGGTGTTTACTTAGTGCTAAAATTTACAAAGATTCCTACGAAATGACAGGGCAGCCTGAATGGTTACGTTCAATTTTAAAATTGTCAAATTTCATCCTTCCCTTAATGCTGATATGTTGAGATTAAGTTGTAAATACGGTCTGGAGGGAAGGTTCTAACTCCATGAGCAAGTAACGATAAGTTAGCCCCGTTGTCTGTTTGACGATGGGGCTTTTTAATAACTATGGTGCTAAACTGATATGTCGCTTATTAAACCAAGTTTACCGAAAGGCACCCGAGACTTTTTGCCAGAACAAATGTTTCGGCGGCAGTATGTCATAGATACTGTTAGGGACATTTTCGAGAAGTATGGTTATGAGCCGCTGGAATCTCCTTCCATTGAAAAGCTGGATGTGCTATCTGGTAAATACGGTGATGAGGGAGAACAGCTTATTTTTAGGGTACTAAAGCGTGGTACAGGGCTCGAGGAGCTACTGCAAGGGCGCCAACAATTTGTAGTCAAGCAATATGGTGAACTGGTTGAAGAAGCTCTGCGTTATGACTTGACGGTTCCTCTGAGTCGGGTGGTTGCCATGTATCAAAACGAACTTATATTCCCGTTCAAACGCTACCAAATCCAGCCGGTCTGGCGGGCGGACCGCCCGCAGCGAGGGAGGTATCGGGAATTTTATCAGTGTGATGTGGACACAGTCGGTACCGAGTCTATGCTTGCTGATGCCGAGACCATTGCGATTGTTTACGAAGTCTTAGCCACACTTGGTTTTGACAAATTCAAAATTCGCATCAATAATCGCAAAATCTTAAATGGCATCTTGAGATATGCTGGTGTGCATCCTGAAAAAGGCGATTCTGTTTTCATCGCTATCGATAAGCTGGATAGAATTGGACTGGACGGGGTAAAAAAAGAACTTGCTCAAAACGGGCTGTCTGAAGATGAGACGAAAAAAATCCTTACCGTATTGGAAATTTCCGGTGAATCGGAACAGATTTTGTCCGAACTCTCAAGTAGTTTTGCTCAATTTGAAACATTGATGGAAGGTACAGAAGAACTCACAGAAGTTATTCAATATCTTAATGAGCTCAGCGTGCCTAGAGCTAATTATAAGATAGATCTCTATTTGGTGCGTGGCTTAGGATATTATACCGGGCCCATTCATGAATCATTGGTTGAGGAGCCGAAAATCGGAAGTCTGACCGGGGGCGGTCGCTACGACCAACTGGTGGGCATGTTTTTGGGCCGGGACATACCTGCTACCGGAACCGCCTTTGGCATCGAGCGAATTATCGATGTCATGACGCAATTAGAAATGTTTCCAGAGAGTAAGACAAAAACAGAGGTCCTAGTTACAATATTTGATGACTCAACCCGTAAGGCTAGCTTACAATTTACCCAGGAGCTTAGAAAATCTGGAGTGAATGCCGAATTCTTTATGAGTGCAACCAAAATCAAAAAACAACTTTCGTACGCCAATAAGAAAAGAATTCCCTTTGTGGCTATTATCGGCCCGGATGAGATAGCGAGCAATGAAGTGACCATCAAAAACATGACAACAGGGGAACAGAAGGTGGTGAGCCGCGAAAAGGCAATAGAAATCTTAACCCAGATTCGGAAAACTTGAACAGATGTGGAGAAATACTCGCAGATTTTATCTGTTTGTGTTTGAACGAACACTCGATTCTTAATGTCATTCCGGCAATCTTTTGAGCCGGAATCTCATCATTTCAGGCAGGAGATTCCCACTTAAAGCATGCGGGAATGACAGGAAAAGACCGTTTTCGTTCAAGCACTATTTAATTATCTCACGGTTACTTAAATAACGTAGGTGAAAAAGGCAGAAAGCTAACAAATTTGTGTGTTAAATATCGCCAAGAGTGGAAATTGTTCCGTTTTTGCACCAACGTCGTAAATAAAAGGGTGGGGACTGGCTTTCGAGGTTGTAGTGCATAGATGCAGTGAGCCAGTCCCCTGGAATATTGACCCCCTCAAAGATGCTATGTCAAAGGGTTGGAACGGAGGTCAAGGGTTCCAAGATTTCATTTGGAAATCCTTTTCCAGACGAATCAAACTTCAATGTCCAATGAAGAGTGTCAAAAGGCATCCTTGCCGGCTCCAAGAAGTTGATTTGTCTCCTTGCAAAATAGATGCCACAATATCTGTATCAAAATGACATGGTGTAAGTTCTAAGTTTTCTAAGGGATTAAGTTAAATGAGTTGATTAAGAGAACTTAATAGGCATGATTGCATCTGAAACAGTGTCATGATATGAAACAGACCCGGATTTGTTTTCCTTTGAATCGTTCGTATGTTCCATTCAGCTATTGGTTGGTTTTCTGAATCCTACCGCTCTTGGGGCTTTTCACTGTTTTGTGGTGTCTTGGAGGGCTTAGTTTCGGAATCCAGGTTTCTTTGTTCTAAATCTTCCGCTACTTTTGTAAAGACTTCTAACCAAAGCTTAGGATTATTGTCGAAGTAAGCGATACTAGCTTCAAATTCCTCATGTGAAACTTCGAATTTATCCAAAACCATCTGCAACGGGTCTAAGGTGTCAGAATCGGTTGGTTTCAACGATTGCAGTACAAGTTCAACATAGATTTTAGAAAATAGTTCTGGGTCTATGGTTTTATCTTCTGTTTTAGTTGAACATCCTGCAATTAGAATAAAGATCAGACTAAAGGCAAAAATCCTGTTCATTGTAAACCTATCATTAATTCGATGCATCTAACATAAATGTATGAAAACATTGAATGACTGTCAATAGCTTATTCGATTTTTAATCTTGACTTTTTGTATTATTTTTGATACTTTGCTGGTAACTATTCACCCTGTCATTCTAAAAGAATCTTTTTTGAGTCTACGTCCGAATGGACCTCGCTCACCTTGTGCTTGAATTTGCAAAGATTCCTACGGAATGACAGAGGAGGGTGAATAGTTACCTTTGCTGTAAAATTAGGGCTTATTAATTTGTCGATACACAAAAAGAAAGAAAAGGTTCAATTTACTTGTCAATCGTGTGGCTATGTTTCACTGCGGTGGTTGGGACGCTGTACCGAGTGTAGTGCTTGGAACAGCTTTCTCGAAGAAAAGCTTCCGCATAGTTCAACAACAAAGAGCGTTCATCCTAAAGAAAGCACGGCGCCCATTGCCATATCTCAAGTTTCTTTTGACCAACATCAAAGAATTGTTGCTCAAGGCCAGGAGTTTAATCGAGTTTTAGGAGGCGGCATTGTCAATGGTTCGGTTATTCTAATCGGCGGCGATCCTGGAATTGGAAAGTCTACTTTGATGTTGCAGGAAGGCGTGGCGTTGGCAAATGAAGATTTTCCTGTACTATACATCTCTGGTGAAGAGTCCGATCGACAAACGAGGTTAAGAGCCGACAGGTTAGGAATTAATTCTGAATATTTATACATTTTAGCTGAAACAGATATAAACACGATTTTAGCCAGCCTCGAGAAATTAAGTCCGAAGTTGGTGATTGTTGATTCGATACAGACCGTATATCAGACCGCTCTGGAAAGCTCGCCGGGAAGCATCAGTCAGGTTCGGGAATGCACATTGGAATTCTTGAATATTGCCAAAAAGCAGAACGTTCCAATATTTCTCATTGGTCATGTCACTAAGGAAGGGTTCGTTGCGGGACCGAAAGTATTAGAACACATGGTCGATGTACTTCTTCATTTTGAAGGTGATCGAGACCATTTTTATCGCATTCTTCGGTCTGTAAAGAATCGCTTTGGCTCAACTCGGGAAATTGGGGTTTTTGAGATGACAGAAAAAGGACTCCAGGAGGTAAGAAATCCTTCGGAACTGTTTTTATCCCAAAGAAAAGAAAACATCTCAGGCTCTGCCGTCATTTGTACTTTGGAAGGGACCCGGCCCTTCTTGGTAGAGATTCAGGCGTTGGTGAGTCCGACAAGCTATGGTCTGCCCCAAAGAACAGCCACCGGTGTTGACAGTAAGCGGCTCTCGCTGCTTTTAGCGGTTCTTGAGAAGCGGGTTGGTCTGCGATTGGGCGCCTTCGATGTGTTTGTGAACGCGGCCGGCGGGGTTCGAGTAGATGAGCCGTCGGCGGATTTGGGTATTTTGGTTTCGATTTCTTCCAGTTTCAAAAACCAAGTGGTGGACCCGGAAGCTGTGATTATCGGCGAAGTTGGACTTGGAGGCGAAATTCGCGCGGTGCCCCAAATTGAAAAGAGAATCGATGAAGCGGCTAAATTGGGTTTTAAGAAAGCTGTCATTCCAAAATTTAACCTAAAGGGAGCGACCCCAACAAGTTCTTTGAAACTGTTTCCTATTGATAAAGCTGAAGAGGCTCTGGAAGAGGTACTTCATTGACATTAGGATTTCAAATTCTAAAGCAAGACAAAGATAGTAAAGCCAGGGCCGGGGTTGTAAGAACCGCTCATGGTAATGTGGAAACACCCGTTTTTATGCCCGTAGGCACGCAAGGAACGGTCAAAACTCTTTCACCAGACGAGTTAGATGAAGTGGGCAGCCAGATAATTCTTGGGAATACATATCATCTTTATTTGCGTCCAGGACATGAAATTATTGAAAGGGCAGGAGGGTTGCACAAATTTGTCAACTGGAAAAAACCTATTTTGACCGACAGTGGTGGATTTCAAGTTTATAGTCTGGCTAAGCTGCGAAAAGTCAACAGCAACGGGGTTATTTTTCAATCGCATCATGATGGATCATATCATGAGTTGACGCCAGAGCGGACCGTAGAGATACAAATGAGCTTGGGTTCGGACATCATGATGGTGCTGGATGAATGTCCGCCCTATCCATGCACAGAGCGCTATGCCGCCGAATCGGTGGAAAGAACTAAGAACTGGGCCGAGCGGTGTCTGGTAAAGTTTAAAGAATCGGAGCCGAAATTCAGTTATCAGCAGAGCATTTTCGCGATTGTACAAGGGAGTACCTTTCCAGAATTACGTAGGATGAGTGCTGAGACCCTCATAGAGATGGATTTTCCGGGTTATGCCATTGGAGGGCTTTCCATTGGCGAACCCAAGTCGATTCTGTTTGAGATGGCCGAAATATGTACTTCACTGTTACCGCGGCAGAAACCGTGCTACCTCATGGGGATGGGCAAACCCGAAGACTTAGTGGAAGCGATATCTTTGGGAGTTGATATGTTTGACTGCGTCATTCCAACTCGGAATGGTCGCAAAGGTCAGGTATTCACCTGGCATGGACCAATGAACATAAAAAACGCTATCTATAAAGAGGACTTTCAACCGATTGATGAGAACTGTGCTTGTTATACTTGCCGGAATTTTAGCCGCGCCTATATACGGCATCTAATTCAAGCAGATGAAATTTTGGGTTTAAGATTAGGGAGTTTACATAACCTTTATTTTTATCATGAGCTGGTAAGAGACATTCGAGAAAGCATTTGTAATGGGAATTTTCAGTTGTGGAAAAGAGAGTTCAAAGAAAGATATAATGCCTCAATTGACAATAACGGTATTGATTAAAATGACCAAAATACAAAATTCGCAACAATATGATTTAGAGGATTGTACGGTTGCCTTCGCAAAGAGGCGACGGAACTCATGAATATATTTGGCCCTATATTACGAAAGAGCGAATAGTTTTGGATATTTGATATTTGAATTTCGAATTTGTTTCGAATTTCGATATTACGTTTTCGGATTTATTCTTCGAGGTAGTTTTATTTGTTGTATTTACTTTTATGAATTGTTAATATACTTAACAATGGAACTATTAACAAAGAATGGAGGGAGGAGTGAATCAGATATTTTTGTTTTTTATGTTGAGTGGTTCTGGAGGTCAGGAGGGAGCCAGCCCGTTGGCGCTATGGATGCCTATTATTCTAATTTTTGCTGTTATGTATCTGTTAATCTTTAGACCGCAAGCTAAAAAACAGAAACAGCATCAGGCTATGATTGAATCTCTAAGAAAAGGAGATAAAATTGTTACTGCGGGTGGCATCCATGGAACCATTGCTGGAATAAAAGAAAAAGAGAATACGCTTATTGTAAAGATTTCAGATAATGTGAAAATTGAGGTAGCACGTAATTCCATAGCTAAAAAATTGGATTAGTTTTGTGGCGGTTCGGTATATCGTAAAATATGGCAATCCTGTTCTCAGAATTAAGGCCAAACCAATTGATACGGTAGATGGCTCTATTCGTACTTTGGTAGATGATATGGTCGAAACCATGATTCAGGCAGAAGGCATTGGATTGGCAGCTCCGCAGGTCGCAGAATCCATTGCTTTGTGCGTGGTTAATCTGGGACTCATAGAGGAAGGGGCCGCACCCAAGACCTATATCAATCCAGTCAAATTGCATGAAGAAGGAACCGCAACCCTTGAAGAAGGGTGTTTAAGCATCCCGGACATTCGCGAGGACGTTACCCGTCCTGAAATCATTCGAGTCCGGTACAAAGATATTAACGGCGAAGAACATGAAGAAACCTGCGACGGAATGCTGGCAAGAGTCCTCCAGCATGAAATTGACCACTTAAACGGTGTCCTAATTGTTGACAGAATTAGTCCAATTAAAAGAAAGCTGTTGACCAAAAGATTAAGAAAGATAGTAGAAGAGAGCAGGTCGGAGACCAAAATTCCAGCAGAAAATGTAAAAGGCGGTATATGAGAATTCTTTTTATGGGAACCCCAGAGTTCGCGGTACCCAGTTTGAAAATCTTAATGGAGAGTTCTCATGAATTGGTTGGCGTGGTTACAGCACCGGATAAGCCCGTGGGACGGGGACTAAGAATTCACCCTACACCCATTAAGAAAGCCGCTGCGGAATTTAACATTCCAATTCTGCAACCAACCGAATTGAAGGATTCAGAATTCATTAATAAAATTAGAAACTTAGACGCCCATCTTTTTGTAGTGGTTGCTTTCCGAATCTTACCTCCAGAAGTTTTCAAATTACCACCAAAAGGTACCATAAATCTACATGCTTCCTTGTTGCCCAAATATCGTGGTGCCGCACCAATAAATTGGGCCATCATAAACGGAGAAACACAAACTGGCGTCACCACAATTTACATTCAGGAAAAAGTCGATGCTGGAGACATTATCTTACAGACAGCAGTGGAGATTGGAGAAGAAGAAACCGCTGGTGAGCTTCACGATAAACTCGCCGATTTAGGGGCAAAACTATTGCTGGAAACAGTAGATTTGATCGATCAAAATAAGGCGCCACGAACTTACCAGACAGGAGAAGTGACCAGAGCACCTAAGATAAGCAAAGACTTAGGGCATATCGAATGGGATAGACCGGCTTCAGAGATTCGCAATTTGATTCGTGGTTTGAGCCCTTCACCAGGTGCTTACTCCATTCTCGACGGAAAAGTCTTGAAAATTTTCCGTACAAAAGTTTGTGATAAATCAGAACTATCAGGAGCTCCCGGTGAAATTGTGGCTGTTAACTCGAAATTGGGTTCTATTGAAGTGGCTACCGGTTCAGGCAACCTCGAAATATTGGAACTGCAGTTAGAAGGTAAACGTAGAATGTTGGCGAATGAATTTCTAAGGGGGCATGTTCTAAAAGCGGGTGATCAATTTGACTAAGGGGAAACTTTCTGCTCGAGAGATAGCCGTCAAAATCTTAGATGATGTTTACAAAAAAGACGTGTATGTCGATGACCTGCTGGTGAACGCACTAAATGAACAAACGCTTAAGCAGGAAGACAAATCGCTCATTCTGGAATTAGTTAACGGGACTTTGCGATGGCGAGGTCAGCTTGATTGGATTCTAACAAACTATTTTAAGGGCGACTTCAAAAACTGCCACAGTCGATTAAAGAGTATCTTAGAATTAAGTTTGTACCAGCTCAAGTTTCTAAACAAAATTCCTGAGTATGCCGCTGTATCTCAAGGGGTTGAAATTGCCAAGAAGTCTGGCAGAAAAGCTTGGGGGAATTTGGTGAACGGGGTTCTCAGGAGCTATTTAAGAGAGGCAGAATCCTTAAGATTTCCTTCATTGGAAGCAGACCCCATTTCAGCCCTTGCGGTGCAATACTCCCATCCAACATGGATGGTGCGCAGGTGGCTTGATCGATTTGGGTTAGAGGAAACCAAACAGCTTTGCCAATATAACAATCGCCGACCAGCGATCTCCCTACGCGTTAATTTACAAAAGACGTCGTCTGAGGCTCTTTTGAAATTTTTTGAAAATCTTGGAATGCAGGCGCAGGTCTCTGAATATTTCCCTGATTTTATTAAGATTTTTAGACCGCAAGATTTGACTCAACTAGCTCCATTTAATGAAGGATTATTTTCGATTCAAGATGAAAGTACGGCAATTGCCTGTTTGCTTTTGGCGCCTAAGAGAGCAGAGACCGTTTTAGACTTGTGTGCCGCACCCGGTGGCAAAGCTGGGTATTTGGCACATCTAATGGACGATACAGGTACGGTACTAGCCCTGGGCCGGCATCCAAAAAGAATTCAGTTAGTCAAACAGAATATAAAAAGGCTAAGATTAAAGTCCATTGTGCCTGTAATTGCAGACGGCACCAACTTTTCTTGCCGCAGCGTTGACAAAGTGCTCTTGGATGCGCCATGTTCCGGATTAGGCGTTTTGGCGAAGCGAGCTGATTTGAGATGGAAACGTAAATTGCAGGATATTTACCAGATAAGAAAACTTCAGGAATCCTTGCTTGAGAATGCCAGTAAGCTGGTAAAAAAAGATGGTGTTTTGGTCTACAGCACCTGCACCCTTGAGCCCGAAGAAAACGAAGAAGTGGTAGAAAAGTTTTTGGATGGCCACCGGGATTTTAGATTGAATAATGATTCCGTGTTATTAAATGAACTATTTATTGATTCCAAGGGGTACTGGATTACTCTACCCCACAAATGTAAAATGGACGGTACGTTTTCTGCTAGAATGGTGAAAGTAAGATGAATAATGAAGTCACTGCACAGAATGAATCTCTCATGTCATCAAGAAATATCAAAGCAAAATTCAAAGAAATACTATCCAAGATATTTACGCCAAAAAGAATATTCTTTTTAGGCTTCTTGTTCACACTATTTCTCGGTCTGGTTATTTTATTAGATCAAAAAGTCTTGCCATGGTATACCAGGCATGGTGAAGCTTTGGCTGTGCCGAATGTATTGGCCAAAAGATTTGAAACAGCAAAAGAAATTTTGGAGATGCACGGGCTTAGAGTGGTTAAAGGAGGCGAAAAATACGATTCTCAACTTCCCTTTGGGTATGTGGTGGACCAAAACCCACGAGCCAATAGAAAGGTAAAAAGTGGGCGTCGCGTATATTTAATACTTAGTCTTGGAGAGAAGGAAATAGAAGTTCCCAATCTAATTGGCCTCTCTGAAACCAACGCCGAAGAAACGCTGAAAAGCTTGGGGCTTCGATTAGGAGAACGGTATTACGAATATGTTCCCAATGAACCGCCAGAAGTTGTCACGGCCCAGTCAAAAGCCCCCAAGAGTTTGGTGCCAGTAGGTGCAACCATTGATATTTCAGTAAGCTTGGGTCAAGTCCAACAGAATGTCATCGTGCCTTCGGTCCTGGGCAAGACCTTAGATGCTGCCAAAAGAGAAATTCGAAAAGCTGGGTTGACGGTAGGGGAGATTAGGTACAAAGTGCTCGATGATTTTTTGCCGAACACTGTAATCAATCAATCGATAATTGAGGGTCAAGAAGTAACTCGGGGGGAAACCATAGACCTTGTGGTAACAACAGTTACAAAATCTGACGAGTAATTTGATTTATGATTGAAACTGCACCTTCAATCTTATCTGCAGATTTTTCAATTCTAAGAGAACAAATTCAAATAGTGGAGTCAGCCGGAGCCGATTGGTTTCATTTAGAGGTAAATCACGGGTGTAAGAGCTGGAGCAAAGGTCTCGGTTGCTGGGTCTGCTATTTTTAGGTGCAGCGGACACTGCCAAAGCACCTGAAGAAATTCAAGAATCAGTCTTAAGGCTTCGAGATAAAAATGTCAAAATTTGCTGATACGGTATTAATCCTTGGTGGAGCCGGCCTGGTCGGTTTTCAGGTTGCGCGTAAGATAGCGAGTCAACTGTCACCCAGTAAGATTGTTATTGCGTCTCGATACGAATTTGAAGCAAAGGAAGCTGTTAGACTACTACGGAAGGACTTTCCACACGTTAGTTATCGCGCAGTGGGCGGTGACATATTTCTGCGAGAGGAGTTTACGAAAGCCAAAAGGAGTGCAGAGAGGAAACGCGAGACGGAAAGAGTGGAAATCTTACAGAATCAAAGTTGGCTTGACCAAATTTTCAAAGATATATTTGGACCAATAAGAGAAGATATCCCCACAAATATCCGGAATCAAAGCCTTTTAGTAAAACTTATCGAGGGAGAAAAGCCCGATGTAATTGTAGACTGCATTAATACCGCTACTGCAATTAGCTATCAGAATGTAAAGTGGACTTCTCATGTAATAAAGGAATTCAAAGACCAACTCCAGCGTCTACTGGAGGTAGAATATTCCAATGAGTTTTTCAAAAATGTCCAACAGTTAGAAGAGGAAAGTGTTCAATCTTTAAGCAAAAGATTTCAAGGCATAAGAAGGTTAGCGAAAAAGCAATTTCTCTCAGGCATAACCAATTTAAAGCTTCTTGATATTCTTCTTATCTCGCAACCCATACCCCAGCTTATCACTCATATTCGTCTACTGGCAGAGTCCATGAAAAATGCCAAGACAAGAATCTACATTAAAGTAGGCACCACAGGAACGGGGGGTATGGGTATGAACATCCCATATACTCATGGCGAAGATAAACCCAGCTTTGATCTTCTGTCCAAATCCTGTGTCGGATTTGCTCATACTGGCCTACTATTTTTGCTTGGAAGAACTCCCGATGGTCCGGTGATTAAGGAAATAAAACCTGCCGCAATGATTGGATACAAAAAGATTGAAGGTCAAGTAGTGAAGCAAAGAAGGAAAGGTAAAATTTCCCCTGTATCTTTATTTGCCTGTACGAGTGAAACACTCAAAGCTGGAAGCGTATTAGAGTTGCAGCAGGAAGAAGGAAAATATCAAAAAAACAAAGACAAATTTTCTATCATAGGAGTCAATACCGGCGAGAATGGATTTTTTGGTTTGGGAGAATTTGAGGCAATAACCTCCCTTGGTCAGATGGAGTTTGTCACACCTGAGGAATTGGCCGAATATGTTGTGCACGAGATTAGGGGTCAGAGTACTGGGAAGGATGTTTTAACCGCCATAGATAGCGCGGTGGTAGACCCAAGTTATCGGGGTGGATATCTTCGCGATTCAGCCATTAAGAAAATCGTCAGTTATGAAAAGGAGATCAAGGCAAAAGTCAAGGACGCGATACCGAGCATTGCCACTGGTGTGCTGGGTCCACCAAAATTGACTAAACTTCTTTTCGAAGCCTATCTTATTAAGGAAAATTATCCAAACATAAAATCAATCCTTGAGTCTGAAGAGGGTGAAGTGACTCCAGAGAAAATGTCTGAAAAGTTAAACAACTATTTGCACGAGAACCCCATAAAAGACCTGATCACTTCCTTAGGGCTTCCCATTATCATGCACGATGGCAAAACGGTCCTGCGAGGGCCATATATCAAAATTCCTGAAACCGTACACGGCCGGCTCGAAATTCATGATCTATCGGAGTTAGACTTGTGGGCTGAGCAGGGTTGGGTTGACTTGCGGCCAATCAATTTCAAGGATGGGCATATCGTAAAGTTTGACAGGGATGGATGGATAGGTCGGTTTAAGAAGATGTACGCATCGCAGAAAAGATTCTACAAAGAGGGCTCATCGGAGCATGAACGAACTACCTACATATATGAAGAGGTTCGCATTGGCGAGGTGGTTGCCTGGATTTTTAACAACGAGCTGGGCGGCTATCGCGCTTGGTGAAGCTTTACCCCAAAAAATTCTTGACAAAAAGTATTTTATTAATTAAATTGACCTCGTTCAATGGCTAACTTGTTGAGGAGTTTGCATAAATTCTAATTAGTTTCTATGCAAACAATTCGACACAAACAGGAGGAGGTAAAAGGAAGAATGGCTAAAGGTAAGGTTAAATGGTTCAATGACCACAAAGGTTATGGGTTCATTGAGCAAGACGACGGTCAAGACGTATTTGTTCATTTTTCTGTGATTGAAATGGACGGTTACAAAACTCTTTCTGAAGGAGCTGAAGTTGAATTTGAATACATAACCGGCGAAAAAGGACTGCATGCGACCCGAGTTGTAAGAGTTTAGAAAGACTAATTGCTTAGGCGACATGTTATGAATGATTTTGAGCCCCGATTACTAATCGGGGTTTTGTATATTTACTCGATAATAAACTGGAGCGGTTACTGTGAAATTTACAAAGAAAGATATAGACAAAATTGCTAAAGTCTTAGGCGTGCAAGCCAAGCTTTGGGGTAATAACTATCGATTCATTCTTGAAAATAAAGAAGACGGAAGAAAACTTTCGTTGGAAATTTATCTCAATATCCCTATTGGTAATAAAACTGGGAATCTAATCAGTGTGTATACGATGAACACTCACCTTCAGCTTCATTTTTGTACGGGTTATGTGGTAAGTGAGATGTTAGGAGAAGTGACATTTGTTGGAGAATTTCAAGGTCATCTTTCTGGTCTTACCATAGAAAAGGAAGCGGGGTGTTCGCTTTATGCTAACGTAGACTCTAGCCTCCTCTCAGGCGATTTTACCAAATTGGGTCCAGAAGTTATGCTTTCAGGAATTGCTCTTTCTCTCACGGAAGGCATACTCCCGGAAACAAAATGAAATCAAATGATTATCCGTAACTATTCAGGCTGTGTTTACTTAGTGCTAAGATTTACAAAGATTCCTACCGAATGACAGGGCAGCCTGAACAGTTGCGATTATTCTCATACTTAGTTAAGCCCTGTATGTGCCCAGACTAGATGGAAGACTATTTAACCGAATTCCTCAACTTTCTTCGAATCGAAAAGAATGCCGCACTCAATACAGTTTTATCCTACCAAAACGATTTGAACCGCTATTTAACATTTTTGAGGAATAGAGGTTTTAAAAGCCTTGAACAAGTTCAGACATCAGATATTCTTGCATTAATTCAATTATTAAAGACAATCGGCTATGCACCAGCCAGCAGTGCAAGAAATTTATCCGCCATAAGAATGTTTCATCGTTTTCTGGTAGGCGAGAACTATCTGCAAAGCGATCCAACAATAAATATTAGCTTTCCATTGCGTTCAAAAGACTTACCTTCAGTCTTAGATCAATCAGAGATTGCACTAATACTGGAGCAACCAGACTTAACTAAGCCGAGAGGAATTCGCGATAAAGCCATGCTTGAATTTTTGTATGCTACGGGACTGCGGGTTTCGGAAATGATTTCTATCCGTAATTCAGATTTGTTCCTTTCTGAAGGATTTATTAGAGTAATGGGGAAAGGCTCCAAAGAACGGCTTGTGCCAATCGGTAAACAAGCCATCCGTGACACTTTTCAGTATTTGAAAAATGTTCGACCGCTAATATTGGATAAAAGCATTAAACGCGACGTTGTGTTTTTGAACCTGCAAGGTAGGCCTCTGACCAGAATGGGCTTTTGGAAAATTTTGCGGGCCTACGTAAAAAAAGCAGGAATTAACAAAAAGGTCTCGCCGCATACGTTTCGCCACTCCTTCGCAACACATCTTATAGAAGGTGGAGCCGATCTTAGGGCCGTTCAAGAAATGTTGGGACACGCTGATATCTCCACCACTCAAATTTACACCCACTTAGATCGTGAATATCTAAAAGAAGTACACCGAAATTTTCATCCTCGAGAAAAGTACGGAGACCCGAAATTAATCACAAACATGGAACAATAATGCGATTGCCATTGTCAATATGTATTTGGAGGAACGTAACAGACTATGCCGAAGGTTTTAAATGACAATTTGAAACAACAAAAAAAAATACTCAAGACTGACTCAGGTATTGAGTTAAAACCTCTATATACTCAGGAGGATGTCGCTGATTTATCCGATTTAGGTGCGCCAGGTGAGTATCCGTTTACGCGCGGGATATATCCCAACATGTATCGCAGCCGACTGTGGACCATCCGGCAATATAGCGGCTACGCTACTGCAAAAGAAACTAACCAAAGATTTCGCTACCTTCTTGAAAGAGGACAAACTGGTCTATCCATTGCCTTTGATCTTCCTACTCAGATGGGATATGATTCTGACCATCCTTTAGCCGAAGGCGAAGTCGGCAAAGCGGGGGTCGCCATCGACAGTTTAGAAGATATGGCGATTTTGTTTGAAAGCATACCATTAGAAAGAATTACCACCTCTATGACTATTAATGCGACGGCTGCCATACTTTTGGCTCTTTATATAGCGGTTGCAAAAAAGCAGGGTGCTGATTTGAAAAAGATTAGTGGTACAACACAAAATGACGTCTTAAAAGAATATATCGCTCGATCCACGTATATATACCCTCCTGAGCACTCTATTCGGTTAGTTACAGATATTTTCGAATATTGTAATGAAAATCTTCCAAAATGGAATACCATATCCATCAGTGGCTACCATATTCGGGAAGCAGGTTGTAATGCGGTGCAGGAGTTGGCGTTTACTTTTGCGAATGGCATAGAATATGTTACAGCAGCTCAGCAGCGTGGTTTGAATGTTGACGAATTCGGTTCCCGACTGTCTTTCTTTTTTACTTGTCACAGTAACTTCTTTGAAGAAATAGCTAAATTTCGAGCGGCTCGAAGGATTTGGGCCAAAATAATGAAAGAAAAATTTGCTGCTAAGAATCCTAAAGCCATGATTCTTCGGTTTCACACGCAAACCGCCGGCTCTACTTTAACTGCTCAACAGCCGGACAATAATATTATCCGCGTCACTTTACAAGCGCTGGCCGCCATCTTAGGAGGAACACAATCTCTGCATACCAACTCAAAAGATGAGGCCTTATCTTTACCTACCGAAGAATCTGTTAGTATTGCATTAAGGACCCAACAAATCATTGCCCATGAATCTGGGGTGGCGGACACCGTGGACCCCTTAGGAGGCTCTTATTTCGTAGAGAGTTTAACCCGTGAAATAGAGACGAGGGTTTGGGAATATTTGCGAAAGATAGAAACCATGGGAGGCGCCATCAAGGCAATCAATAATAAATTCTTTCAAACAGAGATTTCTAAAAACGCGTATGAATATCAAAAAGCAATTGAGGCTAAGGAAAAAATCTTAGTTGGAGTGAATGAGTTCATAGAAGATGAAGTTGAAGTACTTAAGATTCTTAAAGTTGACCCAAATGTTCGAATTGCGCAATCAAAACGCCTTAAGAAACTCAAAGAAAAACGGGATAATGACAAAGTCCATAATTTGTTGAGTGAGTTAAAAGCTGCAGCAGCAGGCTCAGAAAATCTAATACCAAAAATAATAGATTGTGTCGAAGCCTATGGCACTTTAGGGGAAATTTCCAATTCTCTAAGAGAAGTTTTTGGAACCTTTACAGAGACTTAGCGGGGCGTAGCCACAAGTTAAGATAATAAGAAATTCCAAATCGTAATGATCAATCCGAAAAACGTTGAGCGTGAAGCGTTGAGCGTAAAAGCGTATGTAAAATCGTTCCACGCTCCACAAATTTAGGCGTTTAGAATCATGATACTATTATCCTTAAATGCAGAGGAGATTCAAAAGAAACTAAAAAACCGACTAATTGCAAAGAAAATATACGCATTCGGTCAGTTAAGCTCAACTAATGATTTTGCGAAGCGACTGGCTAAGGGTGGTGAGGATGAAGGTTCCTTGGTAATATCAGAGCAGCAAACAAAAGGTCGTGGAAGATTGGGCAGAAGCTGGGAGTCGCCACCCGGTAAGGGTCTTTGGTTTTCGTTAATTCTAAAACCAAATATATCAGTAGAGAAATCCGGGTTAATCTCGCTTTTAGCTGGTGTATCAGTTGCTCAGGCTGTTGAGAATGTGGTACATTTAACTGCAATCTTAAAATGGCCAAATGATGTATTAATAAATTCAAAGAAGTTTTGTGGCGTCCTGATTGAATCTGAAATGGAAAGTAAGAAACTCACATTCGTTATTTTGGGAATTGGAATCAATGTTAATCAGTCAGTTGGTGATTTTTCGAACGTCGTCCTCGAGCAGGCTACGTCATTACAAATTGAATCTAAGTCTTCTATTGATCGAATAAATCTATTGGCTGAAGTATTACACTATTTAGAAAAATACTATTTGGAATTCAAATCGGGTAATTTTTCCAATATTGTTAATGAGTGGAAAAAAAGATGTCCATTTGTAAATAGAAAAATATTAGTCAAGCAAAATGACCATCAGCTATCAGGTGTTTTTGAAGACTTAGATGCGGAGGGTCGGCTGTTGTTACGACTGATGAATGGTGAAATTAAGAAAATTAGTGAAGGTGAAACAACATTTGTGGAGAGGGAATGATATGTTGCTTGCAACGGATATAGGAAATACCCACATCACGATCGGGATATTTTCAAAAGATAAATTAGTGGGCCATTGGCGTTTTAGCAGCGGTGTTAATCGCACCGAAGATGAATGTTGGATTATGGTAAATATATTATGCCAAAGTCAGAAGTTAGACATTTCAGACATTACCGGGTGCGTCATCTCATCGGTTGTTCCCGATCAAACGCCTATCTATGCGACCATGGCTGAGAAACAAATGGGGGTTGCAACGGTAGTCGTGAATTCAGATACTGATTCCGGCTTGAAGATACTCTACCATGATCCCAGTTCTGTCGGGGCTGACCGCATTTGCAATTCTGTGGCTGGCTTTAATAAATACGGTGGCCCTTTGATTATTATTGATTTTGGCACCGCCACTACCTTTGACATTGTTTCAGAAAATGCCGAATATTTGGGTGGCATTATCGCCCCTGGAGTGGAATCTTCGTCCTACGCACTTTATCGATATGCAGCGCGCTTGCCAAGAGTGGAGCTGAAGTTTCCCGATCACTTGATCGCTAAGACCACGGAAACGAGTATGCAGGCCGGCATTATGTATGGAATCGTGGAAATGGTTAATGGCTTGGTTCGGAGGTTGACGGACGAATTGGGGAAGAAAGCACAAATAATAACTACTGGAGGAATGGCAGAACAAATCTTTGAGAAACTGCAATTGTCCGTAAAATTGGAGCCATTTCTAACATTAGACGGTCTACGTTTGATTTATGAAAGAGTCATGACAAAATAATCTTGGGTCTGTGGACAGGCCAAGTCGTGCAAACTGATTCTTCGAAGAACCACAATTTTGTTCTTTTCTAATCAGGCCGAACAGTACAGTCTTAACGGTGTTCATTTGGCGCTATTTCAATTTGACCACTTTTCGTCCACTCGCCTTATTTTTGTGCATATTTACCCCTGTTACAGCAAAGACAATTACCATCATAAGTTTCTAATTATTTAGTAAATACAACATCAAAGTTGTTTCGGCACAACCCTTGCAAACCATGTAGGTTTGTCTTTTATGAATACAAAATCTAAGGTTGCACTTGCACCTATCAGGAGAGATCAACGATGACCGATTCACCTAAGATTTTGATAGTTGATGATGAGCCCACCATAAGCAACCTACTGTTTGAGACTTTAACCAAGAAAAAATACCAAGTCACAATAGCAGACAATGGTAGTGAAGCTTTAGAGCACTTCAAGAATAATCACTTTGACTTAGTGATAACAGATTTGTTCTTACCGGATTTAAGCGGAATGGAGATTCTTAAAACAGTCAAAAAAATTGACCCGGACTTAGGTGTCATAATGATAACGGCCCACGGTTCAATTCAAAGTGCGGTAGAGGCCATGCGAGTAGGGGCGTATGATTACTTAGTAAAGGGGTTTTCTCTGGAAGAGATCGAATTGACCGTGAAGAAATTTTTCAAATATCAAAGACTGCTTAAAGAAAATGAGCTATTGAGATCCGAGCTAGGAAGGCGGTATGGAATAGAGAACATAATAGGCAACAGTCCTAAAATGAGGATGGTCTTTGAAACAGTACAAATGGTTGCACCAACCAAAGCCACGGTCTTAATACAAGGAGCAAGTGGAACTGGCAAAGAACTCGTTGCCAAGGCTATCCATTACATCAGTCCCCGACGAGACCGGCCATTCATAAAGACCAATTGCGCTGCGATCCCTGATGGACTTGTCGAAAGCGAACTATTTGGTCATGAAAAAGGAGCATTTACTGGAGCTTTCCGACCTGCAAAAGGACGATTCGAACTGGCAGATGGGGGGACGCTTCTATTAGATGAGATTAGCGAAATTAGGCCTAGCCTTCAAGCCAAGTTATTACGAGTCTTGCAGGAAAAAGAGTTTGAGAAATTAGGTAACCCGCAGAGTGTTCAAGTGGATGTAAGAATCATTGCCACCACAAACCGCGACCTAAGAGAAGAAATTGAAAAAGGCAAGTTTCGTGATGACCTATTCTACCGCTTAAATGTCGTCCCCATTAATTTGCCGACTCTAAAAGAGCGAAAAGAGGACATTCCACTCTTAGTCGAGCATTTTATTGAAAAATATGCCAAAGAGAACGATCGACCGATCAAAGAAATAAATCAAGAAGCCTTGAATCAATTAATTCAATATGACTGGCCGGGCAATGTCCGCGAACTTGAGAATACCGTTGAACGTGCAGTTGTTGTATGCAAAGAGGAAACAATTCAAACCAAGCATTTATTTTTTGGAACTCATTGTGGAGCCAGCAATGAAGCGGCTTCGTCCTTTGTCTTACCATCGGGCTTGACTTTGAAAGAAATGGAAAAAAAATTGATACTGCAAACCTTAAACGAGCAAAATGGGAATAGAACATGGGCTTCTGAAAAATTAGGCATAAGCGTTAGGACTTTGCGAAACAAACTGAGAGAGTATAGAGAAGAAGGTCTCTCCCTGGATGAAGATAGTTAGTAGGAAATTATATTCAATTCTTGGGCAAATATTTCCCTGCAAAATTGAAAACTCACCTAAAGGCAATGAGGAATGGGTTCGTTCAGAGTGTTCAGCAAATCTTGTTGATTAACGATCAACACTACGGCCACTGTTGAATAACCTCTTGATTTGGTTAGACATTTGCCATTAAGCACTTGTAAAGATCTTTAGAACTGCTTGACTACTAAGTCACCTCTTTTTCTACGAATAAAGCAACAAATCTGGTCTCGGTAGGTGGCATAGATGTTGCAAAAAGTGCAATCCGTCCAAAGCAAGGGAAGGATGTAAAGAACTAACCAATCTACGCGCGGTGAACATAATTGTTAACTGCAGTATCTTAAATTCCATTTCTAATCTAATCCAAATAATGCTGGAGTGATGTCATGGAAGCGTCTTATCAGTACCATCTCTGGAAAGAATATACGGAAGAGCGAGATTCTGAAACCAGGGAAAAACTCTTAGTTAATTATCTACCTCTAGTAAAATATGTAGCGGGTAAAATGATGTTCTCGCTACCTTCGTCAGTGGATTACAATGATTTGTTAAGTGCTGGGGTAATGGGGCTAATTGGTGCATTGGAACGATTCAATCCTGATCAAGGCGTAAAATTTGAAACGTTTGTGCTTCCACGAATTAAAGGCGCTATCTTAGACGAATTGCGAACGCTGGATTGGGCCCCAAGGTCGTTACGTTCCAAAGCTAGGATGGTTGAGAGAGCTAATGAACACTTGGAAAAAGAACTTGGCCGTGCAGTCAGTGACCAGGAAATAGCCAAGGAATTGAAAATGGATCTCAAGGAATATAAAGCGGTTTTGCGCGATCTTGCGATGGCCTCTCTGCTGTCTTTGGATGGTAGTCGAGCTGAAGAGTCAGAGCAACTTACTTCGATGTATGACTTACTTGAGAATCCCCTATCTGATAACCCGCATCGGAGTCTTGAACACGAGGAGATGAAGAGACTATTAATCGAAGCCATTGAAAACTTGAATGAACAGGAAAAAATTGTGATGGCGCTTTATTATTATGAAGAACTAACTCTTAAAGAAATTGGACAAGTGTTAAATATCACGGAATCCAGAGTTTCCCAAATTCATAGTAAAGCCTTAGAGAGTTTAAAAAGTGCACTGGAGAACGAAGTACTCTCATAATAGAGAACCAAGGTGGTACTTTGCTTCATTTATTTGAGGTTATTTGATCTTCAAGAGTTATGATAAGAAACTCAAATAAGAAATCAACATTACTAGAGAGAATTCATAAAGATAGCTCATGTTACCTTCTAATTCAAAACTTTATGGATACTCTGACCCAAATAGTAGAATTTGAATCGGGCAGCTTATTTTTATTTGAAAAGGATTCAAAAATATTAAAAGAGGTTGCCAATAAAGGCGAGAGTATCGATTTTATCCGCGCAGTTCATTTTCCCATGGGAACTGGCCTCTCAGCCTGGGTGGCTCAAAAGGGTAAATTGATTTACTTGCCAGACATTCATCGAGGCAGTCGTCACGGATTAAATCCAGTAAGATCCTATTTGTCCATGCCACTTGTGATAAATAACAAAATTGTTGGGGTTCTTAATTTGGGACACGCAGTACCTAATGCGTTTGACGCCAAAAAAATACAACAGATTGAATCCCTAAGTAAAGAGGTTACCCGTAAGCTTTATAATCAAATTTATTTAGACTTAGATTCATATGACGAGAAAGATTCTGCTTATTGACGATGATAAGGATATACACGAGCATATCCGGATTACAATGGAAAAAGCAGGTTATCAAGTTTTATCAGCATATGACGGAAATGATGGTCTGAACAAGATTATTTCTGAAAAGCCCGATCTAATCATATTAGATTATATGATGCCAGAAAAAAATGGGACTGAAACGTACACAGAATTTCAAACTCATCCGCGTTATGCTAATTACCGAAATATTCCAGTAATTATGCTCACTGCCGTCAGTCAATCACCAAAGGAAATAAAGCGCCTTCTGCAATTAGGGTTAAATGCATATTTGGAGAAGCCATTTGGGCACAGAGAACTTTTGAACATCATTGAAAACATTTTCGTTATAAACGAAATAAAAATAAGGAATAACGAGTTAACAAAAGCTATTGAAAATGCGAAAAACTTCTTAGAAAATTTGATAGCAAGTTGTCCAGTAGCAATCATTACTACTGATATTAATGGCACAATAACCTTTTTTAGCAAAGGGGCTGAAGACATCCTTGGTTACCGGTCGGAGGAAATTCTAAAAAAGCCCATCGTCTCACTAATCTCTTCTCCGAATAGTTTCCAGTTGACCATGCAGAAGAATATCAGTCCATTTACTCCTATGATAACCAAAGAGATTCATCTTACATCCAAAGATGGCAGAAGAATTCCAATGGGCACCACATTTTCCTATTTAAAAGACCACAATGAGAATCTGCTGGGCCTGCTGGTAGTAGGTCAAGACCTGACTGACCAAAAACGGCTTGAAAAAGAGATCGTTGAAAAAGAGCGCCTTACGGCAATTACCGAAGCTCTGGCAACGATTAATCATCAAATCAATAACCCTTTAACTCCTATTTTAGGAAATATCCAGTTGCTGCGAAAAGATGAAGATCATTTTCAGGCAGGTCATGTAAGGAAACTTGAAATAATAGAGGCAAATGCCAAGAAGATTTTTGACATAATTCAAAAGTTCAATCAAGTTACCAAGCCGCTCAGAAAACAATATTATGGGGAAACTAATATGCTTGATATATAGAAATTTACTTGTCACCAGTAGAGAATATTGACAAGCTGATTGGCATAAATATTGCCAGAAATTACGTTTATGATTTGTAGGGAAGTTCAATAAGCTATGCATACGAGACAGAAATAGAGGTAGGGTATAATGAAAAGACATAATATTTTCTTAGCTGAACTATCGATCTTAGTGATCATAATGTTATTTGCCGGTTTAGACGCCGCTTTCAGTCAGAGCATGCCTCTGAACAGTGGTCGAAATTTCTCTATTAATCTCAAATCGAAAGCTTTAGTACTTGGTCCCAAGATTAAACTAGGAGAAATTGGAAAGATAATAGTGCCTGATAGCCTGCAAAGGTTAAAGCTGTCGTCTATCGAATTAGGTCAGGCTCCACCACCAGGTGAATCAACTGATCTTTCGTTAAATTATATTAAACGTTGCTTAAAGCGTGCAGGTTTTGAAGAGTTTATATCCTACATTAAAGGCCCAAAAACGGTTCGGGTTACAACCGCTCAAATAGAAATTGATAAAGCATTTTTAGAAGAAGGTTACGCAAATCTTCTACAATTCCACATAATTCTTTGGGTGCAAGTCATAGCGTCACATTTGGATATGGACTGTTACCAGGAAATAGTTAGATCCTAGACGTATTGAAAAATTTATTTTTTGCAGTAATTAACTTGAATTTTATCTTTTTATTGATTATAATAGATCGTATTTATAATGGTAACTTTCCAGGCTGTCATTCTGGAAGAATCTTTTTTGAATCAACCTCCGAACGAACCTTGTTTACTTAGTGCTAAGATTTAGAAAGATTCCTACGGAACGACCGGGCAGCCTGAATAGTTACTTAAAATTTATCTTTGATATGATAATAAATTTGATGCAAGAAAAGTAGACCGAAAATGATTCTTATTCTTAATAACAAGCGTGGGAAATTATTATGTTGGTCCTGACACGGAAGTTGGGTGAAACGATTGTAATCGGAGATGACATAGTTATCAAAGTTGTAGATATTCACGGCAAACAAATCAGATTAGGCATCGAAGCGCCTACCGAAATTACTATTTTTCGTGGCGAAATTTATGAAAGAATTCAGAAGGAGAATAAAGAAGCCCAAAACGCGAACAAAGAAAAAGAAGGTAAATCAGAAAATAGCGAATCGAAAGACGAAAATAGTAAGTCTACAAAAGAATAAATGCGGGGGGGGAGGGCAAAAAGTTTTTCCTGTCCAGTAATTGTCTCTTTCCAATACTCTTTACAAACCCCTTTTGAAAATCCTTTCCCGTTAGACCAAGAAGTCTGATCGGAAGGTTCCGAATTCGGCAAATACATGGTTCGACTTCGCTCACCATAAGGTATTTGGCTTCAGCCTGAGCGGAGTCGAAGGATGAGAGAACATCCATGCATACTTTCCGACCAGACTTCTTGGCTCGCCTTCTTAAGAAATTAATATTCAATAAAGCCTTAACAAAATCGTGTCGATAAATTAATTAAGTGTCATTAGGATTTATCTCAACAATTTCATGATATGATTTCAACTATGAATGCGAAAACTGAAAATTGCGAAGAGAGAATTTGTCGAATTCGTCAGCGCATTAAGGATCAATTCTATTTTACCAGTGAAGTGGTAACACGAATCGCTGAAGAAGTCTTGAAAGATATGAATTGGAAACAATAAATTCCCCAATAATTTTCTTGACATTTGAATCTATTTTATGTATCATTAAACAACATGAGGGGCCGTAGCTCAGCAGGGAGAGCGCATGACTGGCAGTCATGAGGTCGTGGGTTCGATCCCCATCGGCTCCACATCAAAGCCTGTAGAGATTTGATCTACAGGCTTTTGTAATGGATTCTTAGAAATTATTCAGGCTGCCCTGTCATTCCGTAGGAATCTTTGTAAATCCTAGCACTAAGTAAACAAGGTTCGTTCGGACGTTGATTCAAAAAAGATTCTTCCAGAATGACAGCCTGAATAGTCACGAAATTATTCTTTTTTAAGCGTTCCAACTGTGATAAAGCTATATAAATTTCTACCACATTTATTTTCGCAAGTAAATTCCTTGAATATTCGTTCGGAATCACTTTTGTCTCTTACCATAAATTTTTTGACGTTCCCACAGGCTTCGCATGTAATAATCAGTTCCTTTAGTTCAATAGTTTTCATAGAACAAGCTCCTAATCTCTCGGCACATAATGTTATTATTTTGGGTTTCTAAATATATGAATTTTTTCTTGATCTTGAAAGTGAAAAGTTCTAAATTTTTTGTTAACTCTTCAGCCTGTCGTCATTCCTGCATGTCTTAAGCCGGAATCCATGTTTTGCTGACATTCAAAATAATACATACAACAAAATGGTCAAGCTTGCGATAATTTCAATCTTAGTGTTCATAGCTTTTTTGTTTAGCAGGAAAAGTAAAAATTTATATCGAACTATGAGATCAAAAAGAAGAGAGATTTTGGACAGGCTAGCAGAACCACCAGATAGCTAAAAAATAAGATAAAAAATATCTTGCATACTTTTTTGATTTTTGCTATATTATAAAGTAACAGCAAAACGCGGGAGTGGCTCAGTTGGTAGAGCATCACCTTGCCAAGGTGAGGGTCGCGGGTTCGAACCCCGTCTCCCGCTCTTTTAGAACTGATGGATCAGAGCCTTATTTGTTTGAGTTCTGATCCTTTTTTGTGCTAAGGCGGCGTAGCCAAGTGGCTAAGGCGGAGGTCTGCAAAACCTCTATCCATCGGTTCGAATCCGATCGCCGCCTCCCATATTGTCAAAGGCTCCCGCAGGTTCCATAAGCTTGGGGGAGCTTACCATGTATTTATGCCGGGGTGGCGGAATTTGGTAGACGCAAGGGACTTAAAATCCCTCGGAAATTTTGTTTCCGTGCCGGTTCGAGTCCGGCCCTCGGCACTCAAACTTCACTCATAATGTAAGCTCTCAACTCTTTGTTTCTTCTTCAAATCATCCTACCCATCTGACTTCATTTCCGTACCTAGTACTTCATAATAATCTGACCGAAAAATTGCGTCATGTCGGTCTGGCGTTTCTATGTGAAGCAATTAATAGAATGCTGAAAAGAATCTGAACGCCTAAGTATTCGATCAAAATTTATTTGATATGATAAAAATTGTTCTTGACAAATACGGAAAAATTGTATATATTAGGTATACCTAATATTACAGATATAACATTTTCCCCATAACAATTTGAGAAAAAGAGAGGACTTGAATGGCATTAGATTTTACCGACCCACAGCCGTTGTACCGTCAAATTGCGGAAGACATTGAAGCAAAGATAGCCTCCGGGCAGCTTGAGGTAGGTGATCAAATTGACTCGCAGCAGGAGTTAGCTCGAAGGTACGGTGTCAGCCTAATCACCGTAAAGAAGGCCTTAACAGAGTTAATCAAGGAAGGGGTCCTTTATAGTCGAGTAGGAAAGGGAACTTATGTCGCCCGTAAGTCACCCAAGTTCGATATTTCGAAGCATCGGACCATTGGTCTTGTGCTCATGGATTTGAAGAGTCCGTTTTTCTCTTTAATTGTCCACAGTGTTGAAAAAAAAGCATTTGAAAAGGGTTATAATCTTCTGCTTTCGAATTCATCTCAACGCATGGAAAAAGAGGAGAGTCAAATAAATCATTTTCGCCACATTGGAGTAAGTGGGTTAATCATTGCATCCATGACTCATGTCTATCGTGCAACCTCCACTATTCGACAATTGCAGCAAGAGGGTTTCCCTTATGTGATAGTTTCTTATATCAAAGATGAGGATATTTATTACGTCGGTTCGGATCATGAGCAGGGAGCTTATTTAGCCACCGAACATCTTATAAAATTGGGTTATGAAAAAATTGGCTACATTAATGCAGAAAAAGGAAATCTTCTGGGGGAACGACGCAAGCAAGGATTTCTCAAGGCGCTTCAACGATATGAAAGGCCATTCAGGGAATGCTTTGAATTTCGACTCCGGCTAAAAGGAGAATGGAACGACTATCAATCGGGTTACGAGATTGGAGAGCGGTTTTCAACGCTTTCGGACAGGCCCGAGGCGTTGTTTGTGTACAACGATCTTGCGGCCCTCGGTTTTGAGCAAGCCATTCTCGAAAACGGGTTAAGAATTCCCAATGATATAGCCATTGTGGGATTTGATGACATTGAACGCTGTCAGTATGCGCCTGTACC
>JBHIAW010000007.1:0-37761 GCA_046758765.1 bacterium | reverse complement strand
AAGCTTCAAATTACCTAAATGGGGCACCAAAATCCAAAGCATTATACTTCCACCACCAATAAAAGGAATCATACGAACACTTGCTAAAAAAGTTTTAAAAATCTCTAAATTCATTGGTCAGTTAAGTTTTTATGTTGTTTTTCCATGCTCCGGTCCTTAATGGTTTTCTTAAATTTAGTTATCCAAACCGCGGCATTTCCTATATGTAGTATTTTTGGTCTTGACTTTTATCAAAATATAGTGTACCTTTATTTTCAACAGATACTATGTTCTACGATAAGTCCATATCAGTGACTAAGCACAAAATGTCAATGCAAACAAATTGATAGGGAGGAAACATGGCATATATTTGGGCCGTCGCAATTTATGTAGCTTTTCTTATCGTTGTCAGTGCAACCCGGAGTAGACGCATCAAGACCCAAGATGATTTCATGGTAGCGGGTCGCAAAGTCTCAACGGTTTTTTTAGTGGGGACATTGGTTTGCACCTGGATTGGCTCCGGGAGCTTGTTTGGCGGTGCCGGTCGGGCCTTTCGTGAAGGATTTTCGGCCCTATGGATGAGTGCCGGGGCCTGGGTTGGCTTAGCAGTGGTCTATTTTCTGGCCCATCGAGTGAGGCGTATTGCGCAGTACACGGTTCCCGATATTTTGGAACAGCGCTACAATCAGTGGGCGCGACTGTTCGGTTCCATAGCCGTGATTATTGCCTACTTAACCATCGCCAGCTACCAGTTTGACGGTGGTGGAAGGCTGCTCTATATTTTGACCGGTATGGACCCGTTATATGGCAAATTAATTACCTGCGGCTTGGTGGTGATTTTCACCATGGCGGCAGGGATGATGTCTATTGTTGCCATGGATATTTTCAACGGAACTTTGATGACTCTGGGGATTTTGGTCGCTCTTCCATTGGTTTTTAAGGGTGCTGGTGGCTGGCAACAAATCACCACAAATCTCTCCGCTGACCACTTTACCGTGTTTGGCCGTCCGGGAATCTTACCTGCGATTGGGCTTTTTATGCCAACGTTTTTTCTTTTGCTTGGTGAAAGCAGTATGTACCAGAAGTTCTTCTCTGCGAAAAGTGAGAAAGCCGCCCGCAATGCCGTGATCGGAATGATTGTTGGGGTCATCCTAATCGAAGTGGCGCTGGGCACCGTTGCGATTTTTGGCGGAAGCATTTATGCAAAAGACCCAGCCTATGTAAATACCGATGGCTCCTTTGTTAAAGCCATGACAGAGACCATTATCATAAAGCTTGCAGCATCCAATCTACCCGTGATTGCTGGAATTGTGCTTTTATGTGCGGCGGTGGCCATTATTTTCTCCACCGCTAATACCTTTCTTATGATCCCATCCACCAACATAACCCGCGATATTTATCAAAGATTTATCAATCCAAATGCCAGCCAAAAAACCATCGTGCGGTTTCAGCGAATTATGATTGTTACCCTGGCAGCTTTAGCATTTGTGGTCTCCTCATTTTTTGAGACCATTTTGGACATGGCTCTTTATGCGTATACCATGGTTGGTGCGGCAGTCACCCCAGCTCTTTTGGCGGCCTTTCTTTGGAAGCGTGTAACCGTGCAAGGAGGAGTCGCTTCTGTAGCTGCTGGTATGATTATGACCGCAATCTTCGGTTTTCTAAACACTATTGGTGTAATAAATTTAGAATATGATTATATCATATATCCTGCTGGTGGCGCCTCAATCATTGCTTTGATTGTCGTGAGTCTGTTGACGGCTCCGTCACCAGAAGAAAAATGGCGACCATTTTGGGCACCGCCAACCACTGAGGAACCAGCGACTATTGTTTCGAAGTAAAATTGTTCTAAGGTTGGATAGAACGGTGGTTATCAGAATTGCAAACTTAGTAAACAGTTCTTAGGACGATTTGTATTGTGTGCGGTCTTGCTGGACCCATAGATCTCCGTTCAAAAACTATAGAAATTGGTACAATGCGATATAACCACTGTTCAGATGCGTACAACCTTGGATCAAAGATAACATGAATGAAAGTTGAAATTAAGTAGCCTAACGAATCTGTAAAATTGATACTTAAGAGATTTCTTTAGATATACGATTCAATAGATTGAGTTGTGGTATATTTTTTGCTGAAATAATAATCAAGGCTGTTAAGTTAATAATAAAAAAGGAAGTCGAAACTCCTATTGATTTGAGGAGGTAAAAATGAAAGAGAAGAGATTTAACCAATCGGATTACATGTCCCTGCAGTTGATGGAAATTGAAAAGTTTCGCTTGACCTTGTCACAGAGGAGCCATGAGCAAGTTACATTTCAAGATGCTGTAATGCTTTGGATTACAGAAGGACTTGCTGAAGAATTCAGATCAGAATATCTGGTAAAGAAAGATGATGTTGAACCAGCTCTTGCATAACAATTTACGAAATCCCAATGGTTGGGCTATGACTAATGATGAAATTCGCATTTGGAATGCCAATTTGAACCTGTTAGAGAATGCACAAAAGCTTCAGGTTTCAATCTTGGACCTTGGAAAGGAGCCGGTTAGTTTCTACGAGGCGTTAGCTATTTATCTGGCTGAGGCTTATTCCAAATCTCAAACATCTGAGTTTTCTTCATACGGCTATCCATCCTTGGCGGCCGCATGAGAATATAATATGAAGAATGAGTCGTCGTGTTGTTTTCCGTTCTTGTGTGATCACGAAGCGGTTGATTTGAAGAAGCCCACAATGTTGCTCGATCTGGGTTCATAAGTGAGATTTATGCACGTATTGATTAAGTCGATTTAAATGAAGTAGCAATAATAGCGTAGCCGCTTGAATTTTAACAAGGCGGCTTTTTTTTGGAGCATGGTTTTAGCTATTTGGAATATTTTTCAATTTTGTACGTATAATTTATAAAATTTAACTTGGACATTGTTGATGGAGAGTTTATATTTGGAATAAAGTTTTAAGCAAAAAGGGTTAAAGGTAAGTTAAAGAACCTAACTAGTGTTACTTATAATTCTTGTAAAGGAGGAATTAAATAATGCTAAGTAAATTACCAGGGAAGTTGAAAATTTTCCAAAAGTTATTTGGTGGGTGGAAAAGAGTTATTCAAATATTACCGCTGCTCTTAGTAATTCTTTCATATTCCGATGTATTTGCCCAATTTGGTGATATTTTTGGCTTTGGCAAAAACAAGGTGCAATATAAATCATTTGATTGGTCAATCATTAAAACAGAGCATTTCAATATTTATTTTTACGAAAATGAGCGCCAGGCAGCAATGGATGCGGCAGAAATCGCTGAGAGGTCTTACGCCTATCTAAGTGAAGTGCTGGATTACAGATTTAAGAAAAAGATTCCACTTTTGCTTTATGGCTCGCACAACGATTTCCAGCAAACCAACGCCATTCTAGGATTCATAGGCGAAGGCACTCAAGGTGTGACGGAATCTCTAAAAGGTAGAATGATCTTACCAATCACTGGCTCGTATGCTCAATTCGTACATGTGCTGACGCACGAGATGGTCCATGCTTTTCAATTCGATATTATGCTTGCCGAGGGTCCGGCTGATCTTGTACGCCGCTTCAATCCTCCCCTTTGGTTCATAGAAGGCATGGCTGAGTATCTGTCGGTAGGAATGGATAATATCACACGGATGTGGATGCGTGATGCAGTTTTGAATAGTACTTTACTTGCCATTCCCGAAATGTCGTTAGTATTTGACATTCGGGTGTACCGAATGGGACAGGCCATTTGGCACTATGTGGGTGAACGTTATGGCAAAGAAGTAGTCGGACGTATTTTTAAAACCGCTCGCGCCACAGGCGACATTAATCGAGCTTTCAAAGCGCATACAGGTTTAGATTTGAATGAGCTTTCCAAACGGTGGCAGGAAGATGCTCACACTCGCTATCTCCCCAAAGACGTGGTACTGAAAAAGCCAGGTGAAGTGGCTCAACAACTGACCGTGCCAACAGGTGAGTTTTCAAATATTAACATTGTTCCATCCCTTTCGCCTGACGGAAGCCAATTAGCCTATGTTGGCGACAAGGATTTTGCGCTTAATCTTTTCGTCAAACAATTAGAAGGCAAAGGAAAAGGAAAGATCAAAAAGATCGTTACCAGTGGTAGCAGTGAAGATTTTCACTCACTGAGATATTTTGAATCCACCATCAATTGGTCGCCGGACGGTTCTAAGTTTACTTTTGTGTCTAAAGCGGGGGCTAATGATGCCATTTATATTGTTGATTCAAAGAGAAAGAAGATTATTCGAAAATTAAGTTTTCCTAAACTAACAGGTTTGGGAGCGCCGAGTTGGTCTCCTGATGGAAACCGCTTGGTTTTTTCTGGCCTTGACGGCGGTAGGTCTGATCTTTATATTGTGAACGAAGACGGGACTAATCTTGTGCGACTTACTGAAGATAGGTATGCCTATCTCCATCCGCAGTGGTCGCCAGATGGGAAAAAGATTGCTTTCACAACCGATCTTGGGCCTAACACAAAAGTTGACCAAATGATTTTCGGAGAGTACAATATTGCTCTTTATGATCTTGAAACAAACCAAGCCGAACTGTTGACCCAGGTAGGCGGCAATCACATAAACCCAATTTGGTCAAAAGAAGGGGACCGGATTCTATTTATTTCAGATATGACTGGCATTCCGAACGTGTACTCTATGGACATTGAGTCACGTGAGATTTATAGAATCACTAATTTTATCACAGGTACTTCTGGAATTATCACGCAAAGCCCTGCTCTAACTTTGGCCTCTGAGACAGGACGCTTGGCTTTTAGCGCTTTCTCAGATGGCGGCTGGAATGTATTTCAGCTAGACAACTATTGGGATTATGAAGAGAAAGTAGATTTACCTATCTCGCATGTTTTGGAAACCTTAGAAGATCCAAATGAAAAATATCTTTCTTATGATTTGCCCGATAGCTCTGAATTTAGATTAACCAATTATAGCTCCAAATTAACACCGGATTTAATCGTTGGTGGAGGTGCGTTTGCAACCAATGTAGGATTTGCTGGTCAAACAGCGTTTCTGTTTAGCGATATGCTTGGAGATAAGAATTTACTCATACAAGCAGCCCTGTTTGGTGACCCCTTAGAATCCACCATTGCTATTACCTACTTTAACCAAAAACACCGGATAAACTGGGCTCTTTCTGTATTTCAATTTCGGAACGATTTTGGAGTGTTCACGGCGCCAGATACCGCGGGCTTTGAAAGTCGAATCTTTCGTGGAATTGATGTTAGCCTGTCTCGGCCTTTTACAACGTTTACCAGATTTGAATTAGGAACGAGTCTGATATTCATTGACAGAGATGTTGTACTCCAGAGTTTTCGAACGTTTGAAATAACCGAACAAGATGTTAGTAACTCAATCTTATTTGGAGTTAATGCTTCTTTCGTCAGAGACACTGCTGATTGGGGTTTCTTTGTTCCTGTACCTATTTCCGGATCACGATCGCGTTTAACTGCAAGGCAATTTGTGGGCGATTTACGATTTACTGATGTCATTTTGGATTATCGAAAATACTTCGCTCTGAGTCGACCCAGATATTCTCTTGCTTTGCGACTCGTGGGCGCAGGCAGTTTTGGCAGAAACGCTCAGATATTGAGTATTGGGGGTCCCTTTACTTTCAGGGGTGCAGATTTTGGTGATTTAAGTGGGACTCGAGCGTTTTTTCAAAATTCGGAATTCAGATTTCCTTTGTTTCCCTTTCTACCCATGCAGTATGATTTTCTCTCTGCCATAGCCTTCTATGATGTTGGTTATGCTTGGGGAAATAACGGCTTTGGTCGCAACATCTCGTTTGACACGAGTGATATCGACACAGCCTATGGATTTGGTATCAGGTTCAATCTAGGTGGATTATTGGTCTTAAGATGGGATTTTCCAATAAATTCGGATGGTCCAGGTACATTTTTCTCTATTGGCGTAGATTATTAAGAAATCTTAAATATGTTTATTGCTGAAATCTTCGCCAATTGTTATTCTTTTTGGTATATGACTTTTTCAGAAACTCTGTTAATATAATTTCGTAAATAAGTGAGAGATTTACGGTACGAAATCAGTCTAATTATAAAATGGGAATTTATTTAAAATTGCAAGAACTTAAGATGGAGGAAAATTTGAAAAAAAATATCAATTATTTCATCATTGCGGTTACATGCGTATTTTTATACACGGCAATAATAATTCTTCAAATTTATTCACATAATCAGAGTGAAGCCGAATTAAGACGATTGCACATTCAAGCTGAGCAGTTGAAGTCCTTTGCCAAAATCGATAAGATTCGGAAGTACAATATTGAAAAGGTCATTTCAGTAATTAATCGTTATAATCCTGCTATGCCTGAAGAGCTTAAATACAAAATTGCCTCAGAAATCAGCGACGTCAGCATGAAATATGACAACTTAGATGTGGATTTAATTTGTGCTACCATCACTCACGAAAGCGCTTTGACTTGGGACCCCACAGTAGTGTCCAATGCGGGGGCCATGGGGCTCATGCAAGTCATGCCTTCCACTGCTGAATTTTTGGCAAGAATTGAAGGAATAGAATGGACATCTTCTGAAGAGATTCTATTCAGTCCCATTGTGAATATTCGCTTAGGCAGCAGATATCTATCTAGTTTAATTGAATTGTACGAAATTGATGGTGGTTTGGCTGCTTATAACGGCGGTGGTAAAAGAGCTCAAATGTGGTTGGCGCAGAACCGGGCTGAAGGAATTCTTTACGATGAAACTCAAAGATACGTACCCGCGGTTTTGTCCCTTTATGATCAATTTCGATTTCGAAACTGATTTGAAGATTTGGCTTAATTTTTTGGAAGTTAAAGCCCAGTTCAAGGCTGGGCTTTTTTATTGTTTGATTAACCTTTACCAAGGCCCACAAAAAATGGCCAGTTGGTCTTCCTTGACAACTCCTGAAATTTCCTACTCAATGAAAACTTCCGTCAATTAACCCTTGACAATTGTTGGTTTCTGTATTATATTAAATGCTGTGCAAAAAATGGTATTTGAACTAAACTGTTAGGGAGGAATCAATGGCGTCGTTAAGAGGCGGAGTTGTGGTTTTCTACTGCAAGTCTTGTCACAGTAACCAGGAAATGAAGCCCGTAAGTGAAGGATTCGAAGGAAAGATTATTTGGCTTAAATGTCTGGACTGCTCCAAGATGGTTTTTCTAAAAAAAGAGGATTATGAAGGACTGCTGCAAAATAACAAAAGCAAAAAAATGAACGGTGAGCAATTAGATTATGTGGATTATGATCCTGCCAAAAATTTTTACATTGGCCAATATATTTACCACAAAGTCTGGGATGATAAAGGTGAAGTATTAAAAAAGGAAACAACCAGTAGTGGACGTCATGCTATTATTGTTGCCTTTGATCGTTTAGGTGAGAGGATTCTAATTGAAAATTCAAATACTTAATTTATGAAATGGTCACGCAAAGGAAGTGATATTGATGGTGCAAGTTACAGTACACGAACGAGAGTCATTGGATAGAGCAATGTATCGTTTTAAGAAAAAGTGCGCGCGGGCTGGTATCATGAAAGATTTTAAAAAAACTACTTATTTCTTAAAGCCCAGTGTTAAAAGACGAATTAGGAAAGAAAAGGCGATTCGAAGAGCGCATAGATTAGCCAAAGAATGAACTCATTTGATTATCAGATGATTTTGACACTAAATTGTGGATATTAAAGCCCAAATGGTGAAGTATCATTTTGGTTTTTTCTCGTTTTATTAATTACAACAATTTCAAACTAACTTCAGAATTAATTGAAACCAATTTTGAGAGTGAAAGTATAACCTAACAAAATAAGTTAGGTTAAATGATATTAAAACTAAAACTTATAATTAAATTATTTATTGAATAGGGGCTATCAAGAACCAATATGGCGAAAAAGCGAAAAAAGACAGATACCAGACCTAAACAGTCTATCGAGAAATACTTAGAGGAAATCGGTGGCTTCTCTCCACTTCCACCTAAGGAAGAGATTGAACTAACTCGAAGGATTAGAAAAGGTGATTCGGTGGCTTTAGACAAATTAGTCAAGGCCAATCTACGCTTTGTAATCAGTGTAGCTAAAGAATATCAAGGACAGGGATTGCCTTTGCAAGATTTGATCAGTGAAGGGAATTTGGGATTAATTAAAGCAGCTCAACGATTTGATGAAACTCGTGGGTTTAAGTTTATATCTTATGCGGTTTGGTGGATTCGGCAATCAATCCTGCAGGCATTAGCAGAACAATCTCGAGTGGTGCGGTTGCCTTTGAATCGAGTCGGCGCTATCAACAAAGTCGGTAGAGTGCTTGAAAAATTGGAAAAGGCATACGGTCGGGAACCTAGCATGCAGGAAGTCGCCGACAGCATGGAAATGACGGCCTACGAGGTGGCGGATGTGCTAAAAACCTCCGCACGTCATCTCTCTCTGGACGAACCTTTCAAGGAAGAAGAAGGTAACAACCTTTTGGATGTTTTGGAAAGCGACCGCTGCGCACCTCCTGATGACGAATTGATGCAAGAGTCGCTTAAGGAAGAGATTGACAAGGTTTTGGTGACTCTGAAGCCTCGGGAAGCTGAAATTATTCGACTCTATTTTGGCTTAGAGGGTGATCGACCGTTAACCTTGGAAGAAATTGGCGAGCATTTCAAGCTTACTCGAGAACGGGTTCGGCAGATTAAAGAAAAAGCCCTCAGACGAATGCGACACCGTTCCCGTTTGGAACCTCTCAGAAAGTATTTGGGGTAATATCCCACACTGTTAATTCTCATGCCCTTGGTTTTTTGAGCCAAGGGCATTTTTTTATGCTTTGATTAGAGAATTGAAAATCTTAAAATTTACTCTTGCACTTCTCTTTTTCTTTGTTTAATTTAAAAATTGATGACAAAAGAATTTGCAGAAATTGTATTTCCTCTACCTGTAAACCAGACCTTTACATATCGTATTCCCTCTGATCTCAGAAGTGTTGCAAAAATAGGCTGTTGTGCCGTCGCTCCTTTTGGTGCCCGTAGACTTTCTGGGTTTATCATCGAATTCAAAAGTGAATCCAATTTAGAAGAGCTAAAAGATATAGATGACATCTTGGATTTGCAGCCACTAATTTCAGGTGAAATTATTCAATTAGCCAAATGGATATCTGAGTACTATCTCTGTTCTTTTGGAGAAGCTTTGAAATCGACTGTTCCTTCGGTTTTTCTGTTGGCTTCCAAGAAATTTGTGGAGCCGCTGAATGATCAAGTTGAAGAAATAGCTCAAGGAATTGCCGGTTCTGCACCTCGACAAGCCCAAATCTTAAGATACTTAGCCAAAAGTGGTAAAATGTCTATCGCGCTTCTCAAAAAGAAAATTGGTGCAAAGAGTTTAATGTCATCCATAAATCAATTAGAGTTGCACGGCTGGGTGCGCGTTGAGCACGTTCTTGCTAAATCGAAGGCTAAGCCAAAGCTTCAAAAATTCGTCAAGTTAATTTCAGAACATCCAAATGAATTAGTTCAACAGATTGGCTCACTGAAAAACTCCGCTCCAAAGCAGGCTCACTGTTTAAGTTATTTACAAGAAACGGGCAGAGAAGTCAGTTTAAATGAAGCTATGCGGCAAACCGGAGTCACGTCAAGCTCTCTAAAATCGCTCGTAAAAAACAATTTAATAGAAATATTTGAAAAAGAAGTACTGCGCGATTATTACAAACCAAACCGTATGGCCGCCCCTGAGCCTGTTATCTTAAATGCAGAACAGCAACGTGCTTTAGATCAAGTGTCAGAAGCCATTCAAAAAGATCAATTTGAAACGTTTTTACTTTACGGCGTCACAGGCAGCGGCAAGACTCAGATTTATATTGAAGCTATTCATAAGGTTTTGGAAAAAAATAAGGATGCCATTGTTCTTGTTCCAGAAATTGCGCTAACCCCTCAAACCGTGCAGCGCTTTCGGGCGCATTTCAAAGAAAATGTAGCTGTGCTTCACAGCGCCATGTCTGAAGGAGAGCGGTTCGATTCGTGGCGCAGACTCAAACAAGGGAAGGCTAAAGTTGCGGTGGGACCAAGATCAGCGGTGTTTGCACCCTTAAAGAATATCGGCTTGATTGTAGTGGATGAAGAGCAAGAAGGCTCTTACAAGCAGACCGATTCCGCACCACGTTATCATGCAAGAGACGTAGCGGTGATGCGGGCCAAGATTTCAAACGCTGTGGTGATTCTGGGTTCAGCAACCCCTTCTGCGGAATCTTATTTTAACGCCCAAATCGGCAAATATAAACTGTTGGAATTGTCCCGCAGGATAGATGATGTTCCTCTTCCAGAGGTTACAATATTGGACTTACTTAAAGAAAAGAGAATGTCCGGTAAAAGAGAAGAGCCAATACTCTCCAGACTACTGGCTCAGAAAATTGAAGAAAAGCTTAAGAAAAAGGAACAAATCATCTTGTTTCTGAATAGACGCGGATTTTCAAGTTTTATCAAGTGCAAAGATTGTGGTTACATAGAAAATTGCGATAATTGCAATATTACAATGACCTACCACTTACCAGGATACCGGTTACGCTGCCACTATTGCGGCCTTTGTAAAAAAGCACCTAAAGTGTGCCCAAATTGTTTGGGCTCAGATATTCTGTTTCGAGGAGTTGGTACACAGAAAGTTGAAGAAGCACTCAAAGAGCGGTTTCAAGGAGCACGAGTCGTGCGTATGGATATGGACACCACCAGTAGAAAATGGTCGCACGACCGGATTCTGTCGGATTTTCAATCTGGAAAATATGATATTCTTTTGGGAACACAAATGGTAGCCAAGGGCCTTGATTTTCAAAGGGTTACTTTGGTGGGAGTTATTAATGCAGACATAGGCCTGTTAATACCTGACTTCCGCTCCTCTGAACGTACC
The DNA here is from genome assembly GCA_046758765.1 of bacterium. Classification (GTDB taxonomy): domain Bacteria; phylum Zhuqueibacterota; class Zhuqueibacteria; order Oceanimicrobiales; family Oceanimicrobiaceae; genus JBHIAW01. Next base: position 26,906 of record JBHIAW010000007.1, on the reverse strand, counting down.
TTTCAACTTTTGACTCAAGTGGCGGGTCGTGCGGGTCGCAAAGATTTGCCCGGAGAGGTCATTATTCAAACCTATTCTCCGCAAAGTCCGTGCTTACTCTGTGCGCAACAGCACGATTTTAAACGATTCTTTCATGGTGAGATTGCTGAGCGTCGAGAACTTATCTATCCACCGTTTGGTCGGATTATCAGTATTTTATTTAGAGGAAAAGAGGAAGAAAAAGTGATGAGAGCTTCTCAAAATTATGCTCAGGTGATCAAGAGTCTTAAAGGTCCATTTAGTGTTCTCGGCCCTACCCCCTCGCCTATTGTTAAGATTAAGAATCTATACCGCTGGCAGCTCATATTAAAAGGTAACAGGTATAGCGACCCAACAGGTAAGCACATGCGACAGGCTATTCGTAAGGCCGAAACATTATATAAGAATGCTCACACGAGTCGAGGCGTCAAAATAGCGGTTGATGTAGACCCAGTATCACTCATTTGATGCGATGGCATTTATTCAAATCGGGTAAGCTTCGTTTTTCGTTCAAAATTGGTGAGATTTTATCTGACTGAATACAACACGATGTCTTTGGTGTGAAAAATTAGAGGTGAATGTTTTGAAATCCCTTGAAGTTGAACTACCGGATAAACTTGCTCAGGAACTTGACTCGATGGTGAAAGCAGGATGGTTTAACAGTGAAGCAGAAATTGTGCGATTAGCTTTATTGGAGTTCGTTCGTCGTCACCGACTTGAATTACTCGAACGATTTCAGCGCGAGGACATTGCTTGGGCACTTCGGCAGAAGGATGCGATCAAGTGAGACGTCTTGTGAGCAACACAGGTACTGTACTGCATATGAGCGAAGCCAATGCACTCGACTTAATGAGTCAAACAGGAGAGGTATTTATCCCCAAGGCGGTAGATATAGAGATTGCAAAACATATTGCACAGTGGATTTCCAACAAAGTGCTTAATGAAGCAAAAGCAGCCTTGAGTCAAATATTTTTATAATTATGATTCAATCTATATCCTAAATGTTAACGTTTGCTTTTGTCCTAAAATAAATCACCGTTAGTAACTATTCAGGCTGCCCTGTCATTCCGTAGGAATCTTTCTAATTTTTGGCACTAAGTGAACAAGATTCGTTCGGACGTTGATTCAAAAAAGATTCTTGCAGAATGACAGCCTGGATAGTTACCACCGTTAAATATAAAGAGATACGCAAGTGCGAGAAACTCTGGTCATTTTACAAACCTTAGAAAAATTAAGAGAGCGGGGCGAAAAAGCCGCTTTGGCGACCGTAGTGCGAACTTCAGGCTCCACGTATCGCAAAGAAGGCGCCAAAATGATTATCAGCGAATCGGGTGAGATGGTGGGCTCCATTAGCGCCGGTTGTTTGGAAAATGATGTTCGGGAAATAGCGCCGGAAGTCATAAAAAGCGGCCAACCTAAACTGCTGCGCTACGACAATACGGCTAAAGAAGAAATTATCTGGGGCTTGGGCTTGGGCTGCAACGGCATTGTGGAAGTTTTTGTGGAGCCAGTGCAATAGCACGGAAATAGCACGTAAGGTTAAGACGTCAGGATTAAGTGATTCAGAATAAAGCAATACCATATCCTGGTAAATTATTCTATTTAAAGGAATATTTCAAGAGCCTTATATGTATATTAAAGAAAGATGTCCAACGTCTTATTTGGTATGAATGGGAAAAGATGTAACTTATTATTCTTCTCTTCGTAATAGATTCTGTTAAGCCCCTGTAATTAGAACTAATGAAAGCAACGAGGTGCAATATCTAATGAAACCTAGACCTTATTCAAAAACTAGTCAACGTTTTGTTATGTACATTCCTAATGCTCTGCGTGAGGAAATTGAGACTTGGGTCAATAAAAGGGGTATTACTTTTGCTGAGTTTGGCAGAGAAGCCTTCAAGTCATATTTGCAGAATCAGAGACGGGAAGAAAGACGTGCCCAACTTGTTGAAACATGCCTTATCTTTGAAAACAATAACTCCAAATTCTTAAATGACTGGTCAGTCACAGATAATGAAAACTGGCCTGTATGAGTGCATATAAATTTGGTGACATCGTTTTAGTCGGTTTGGGAGACGAGCCTGATCCAGATAATCATTTGATGGCACGCCCAGCTTTAATAGTTTCCGCAGATGCAATCAATGAACATCTGCAAACACTCATTGTATGTCCGTTGATTGAAGCTAAACAAGTTACACAATCAAGAACTGGCGCCACCTTTATCCCTCGAGAAGTAGCCGGTTTAAAAGAACACAATCTGGTTCTATCGTTACACATTAAGACCATTCCTGAGAAACGCATTCTAAAACGAATTAGTTCGTTACCTTCGTCCTATTTGCTACAGGTTAAAGAGAGTATTCAAGCCGTTCTTGATTTAGAGTAAAATGGGTCGGTTGCTATGAAATTGTCTTCGCACATGATTATAGTTCATGAATAAGTGAGCCTCCCCCAAATTTATTCTTTCCGGATTTTATTTACAATTACTTTCGCGTTCAGCTTATCTTTAGACCTATTCGCTCAAGATTCGTACGATTTTATGAGCAAAGGGGATGAATACGCTGGAGCTTTTGACAATGAAAAAGCTCTAAAAGAGTATGTGAAAGCTTACGAAGTCGACTCCAACAACTGTACTGCTCTGTGGAAAATAGCCGAAGCCCACATAAACTTAGGTGAAGAAGCTGACCCAATCACTCAAAGACAGCATTACTATGTGGCAGAAAAATGGGCTCGAAAAGCTATCACTCTATGTCCCGACACCGCCAATGCCCACTTTTTTGTGGCGGTTTCATCAGGACTCTTGGCTCTTTACGAAGGTGGCAAAGCGAAAATTCAACGGTCACAGGAAGTCAAAGCAGAAGTCGAGAAAACTCTACAGTTTAATCCTAACCATCATGGCGCCTATCATGTCTTGGGAAGATGGCACCGGGAGTTGGCAAGCTTGAGCTGGGTCGAGAAACTTCTTGCAAAAATTATTTACGGCGGTGTCCCTCCAGGAGCAAGTTACGAAGCGGCGGTGGTTAATTTCAAAAAAGCTATTGAAATCAAGCCAAGCTGGATCAACCACCACAAGGAATTGGGCCTAACATTTATGGCAATGAAAAAATGGGACCTGGCCATACAAGAGTTTGAGACACTCCTTGAATTACCTATTGCCGACCATCAGGATGAGTTTCATAAGCACAAATGTAGGAAATTTTTGCAAACAATAATAGAGAAGCAATGATTTGAAATGGATTGCTGCCAATATGTTAAGTGACAACGAGATGATAGGAGTAATGGAATAATGGTGGAATCATGCAAACTCCGCACAAATAGCATCACAAACCAAAACACCCTCTTTCGTGAGTTTGAGAAAGCCGTCTTCGATTTCAAGAAGCTGGCTCTTGAGCTTGCGAGTACCATTGGTTAGTTCAGCAACACACCTACTATCTTTAAAACTGCAAGAAAAGAACCAAGATAGAGGGTTTAGATATTTGTCAAAGAATGAAATCCCTATCTCCGCTTCAAAGGTTTTCAGGTGCATGCCCCGACGCTGTCGTAACCCTAAAAACACCTTTTCAAATGAAGCCTGGTTGACACCTAAATATTCCTCGCCACCAAGAGGGAGTTTGTTTTTGGAAAGTGAGGTAATATATGCTTGCAGATTGCTGACATTCCAGAAGCGCCGGCCAGCGAAAAAAGAATGAGCAGAAGTTCCCAAGCCCAAATAAGGGCTTCCATCCCAATATTTTTGATTGTGCCGCGACTCGTAACCCGTTTTAGCGAAATTAGAAATCTCATAATGTAGCAACCCATTCGCCTCCAAGAAATCTATCGTTGTCAAATACATCTTCCTCTGCATTTGTTCAGAGCACATCTTAGATTTTCCGTTCGTCAATAGTACGCTTAAAGGGGTGCCCTCTTCATAGGTGAGATTGTAAGCAGAAATGTGATTGGGTTCCAGATTCACAGCCTTCTCTAAATTATTTTTCCAATCACATAATGTTTGCTCTGGCAGTGCAAAAATTAAATCAATACTTATGTTCTCAAATCCAGCTTTTCTGGCGTTGCTAAAACAGTTTAGAGCCTCCTCAACCGTATGAATGCGATCAAGAAATTTGAGCTCCCTTGGTTGAAAAGATTGAATACCCAGACTCAACCGATTAATGCCCGCATGTCGATATCTTTTGAGCTTCTCTAAACCGGCTGTACCGGGATTGACTTCAAGGGTAACTTCCGGATCAGATTCAAAATTAAATGTTGAGAATATACAATCGAGAATCGAGGCAATCTGGCCGGCATCTAATAAGGAAGGCGTGCCACCTCCAAAATAGAGGGTTCTGAAAAGTATCTGTTTTATTAGTGTTTCTTCTGAATATATTTGAATCTCTTGCTTAAGTGCGTTCAAATACTCCGGTATCGCTGATTCACGTTGGGCTAAGGTATAGAAATCGCAATAGCTGCAACGTTTTTCACAAAATGGGATGTGAATATAGAGGCCAGCCGTCATATTTGATTAAGTACCGCTATCTTATTATGTCGCCAATTCTTGCCCACCGTACGGAATTCAAAATATTCCATAGTGGACTTGTTTTGTCCCACGAAAAATAAATAATTAGAGCTTCCCCTACGACATTTTCTTCAGGTAAAAACCCCCAGACCCGACTGTCCGCGCTATTGTCTCGGTTGTCTCCCATCATAAAATAATAATTCATTTTAAAAGTATAGCTGTTTGCCTCTTCTCCATTAATATAAATTTTGTTGCTTTTCACTTCTAATTTGTTTTTTTCATAAACTCTAATTATTCGTTCATAATTGGGTAAGTTCTTTAAATTCAGTTTGACAGTAGCTCCTTTGGCAGGAACAACTACTGGTCCATAGTTATGATTTTCGTCGTAAAGATAGTGGTCGGCATGATGACGGATGACATAAGACTTTCCATCGGGCGTTGTGATTCGTGTGTATTCGAGCTTGCGTCCTTCCTCGGGGTCATACTCTCGACCCAACGGCACTTTACTTCCTTCGGGCTTGCCGTCCACATAGACATCACCATTGCGGATTTCCAACGTTTGCCCGCCGACGGCAATGCATCTCTTTATATAATCTAATTTTTCATCTTTAGGGTATTTAAAAACAACTATATCCCCATTTGTTGGTGCTTTAAATGCAGGAAGACGGAAGAAAGGAATTTTCGCGTTGATGAGAGGGATTCTGTCCGGAGTTCTAACCCCGTAAATGAATTTGTTTACCAGAAGAAAGTCCCCCACCAATAATGTATCTTTCATGGATCCAGTTGGTATGCGAAACGCCTGAATCACAAAGGCGCGTAGAAACATAGCGGCTAAAAGCGCCACCAATATGGCTTCGGTATATTCCCTGACTTTATTCTTCTTGGCTCTTTGGCGTTTGCCAACGACATCAGATTTAGACTTAATTTTACCTTGAATCTTGTTTTGCGTAGTCAAATTCGCATTTCGTCTGTTACTCATTCCATGCTCCTTTTTCAATTTACTGGCTTCTGGATTTTTTTACCGATTAAACCTAATCGACTTTCAATACGGCTAAAAAAGCTTCTTGAGGCAGTTCAACCCGTCCGAACTGCTTCATTCGTTTCTTACCTGCTCTCTGTTTCTCGATAAGTTTTCGCTTCCGGGTAATGTCGCCACCGTAGCACTTTGCCGTAACATTTTTTCTTAAAGCCTTTACATTGGTTCGTGCTATGACTTTACTGCCAATGGCGGCCTGTATGATCACTTCAAAAAGCTGTCTGGGAATCAGCTCTTTCAGTTTAGCGCATATCTTTCGGCCCCACTCGTAAGCTTTATCCCGATGGATAATATACGAAAGCGCATCTACTGGTTCACCGTTGATTAGAATATCAAGTTTCACCAAGTGAGATTCTCTATAATCAGAGAATTGATAATCAAAGGACGCATAACCTCTGGTCAGCGATTTTAGTTTGTCATAAAAATCAAAGATGATTTCTGATAGTGGAAATTCGTAGTGAATATCGGCACGAGTTGGATCTAAATATTCAGTGTTTTTATAAATACCGCGTCGATCTTGTGAAAGTTTCATAATATTTCCGATGTATTCGGTCGGCGTGAGAATGTCAGCGGATATGTAAGGCTCTTCAATGTAATCAATCTCAGCCACTGGAGGCAACAGCGCAGGATTGTCCACAATTACCCTCTCCCTCTTTTTTGTGTAAACGTGATATTCGACATTCGGTACCGTAGTTAAAATATTGAGACCATATTCTCGCTCCAAGCGCTCCTGAACAATCTCCATATGTAAAAGACCCAAGAATCCGCATCTAAAACCAAATCCTAATGCTTGCGATGTTTCCGGTTCGTAAATAAGCGAAGCGTCGTTCAGTTTTAGACGCTCCAGCGAAGAACGGAGTTCCTCATAATCTTCGCTATCGGTTGGGAAGAGTCCACTGAACACCATGGGCTTAACATTCTGATAACCGGGCAGTGGCTCCAGTGCTGGGTGGCGGGCGCGGGTGATGGTATCACCGACCTTTGTGTCCTGCACTTGCTTGACCCCAGCAATACAGTAGCCCACTTCTCCCACAGAAAGCCGACTCTTTTTTACTTTTTGTAATTGTAAAATGCCAACTTCTGCGACTTCAAAATTCTTGCCAGTTGAAAAGAATTTGATCTCCATCCCGGGGTAAATGCTACCCTCAAATATTCGGATATAAGCGATGGCCCCTCGATAGGAATCGAACAATGAATCAAAAATCAAAGCTCGCAAGGGCGCTTCAGAGCTGCCTGTAGGGGCTGGTATTCTTTGTACGACCGCCTCAAGAACGTCATCGACTCCAATACCTTCCTTAGCACTGGCCAAAATTAGTTCACTTTCCTTGATACCTAATATCTCGATAACTTGGTGCTTAACGGTTTCAATTTGTGCGCTTCTCAAATCTACTTTGTTAATGACCGGTATGATAGTGAGATCATTATCTAAAGCCAAATAGAGGTTACTGATGGTCTGGGCCTCCACCCCTTGCGCCGCGTCTACCACTAAAATGGCCCCTTCACAGGCTGCTAAACTTCGAGACACTTCGTATGTGAAATCCACATGGCCGGGGGTGTCAATTAGATTCAGCATATAGGTTTGGCCATCTTTGGCTTTGTAATACATGGTCACCGTATGCGCCTTGATGGTGATACCCCTTTCCCTTTCCAAGTCCATGTCGTCCAAAACCTGATCCATCTCTACTTTGGCCAGAGTACCGGTCCTTTCCAGAATACGGTCGGCCAGAGTAGATTTACCGTGGTCAATATGGGCAATGATGCAAAAATTTCTGATTCTGCTTGTTTGCATATCTCCAATTCAAAAGCTAACCTTCTTGTAAAATTTCAATAGCCGGATTATCAATCACTTTCGTAAGCCACTAAATTGCAAAAAAATTTCAAGTTACCAGAAGGTTAGCTTTTTACAATAAAGTCAAATACACAAAAGCCAGACCGTTTGATCTGGCTTCAATGTTTTGAAAGCTGTTTTTAAAGCCTAACAAATGTAGTCATTTTTTGGAATTTAGTCAATAAGAAAATGTTTAAATCTTAGGCCAATTAATGCAAAAAAGCTGTTTGACGTCGGATTAAAGAGCTAAAACCAATTTCAGCTTCAAAGTATAAAAATAGCACTATCCAAATGTCAGAAAGTTCTTCGAACATTTCTGACCTACTTTTCCTCTGCGCCCTCTGGGGTGAATAATACAGGTTTAATAAAAACAAGCCAATTGGCCTACAAAAATCAAGCAAGCACTTTGTCGAATTTGCTAAATTTCGCTTGACTTTTCAAACCTAATTTAGTAAAATACTAAGTATTAAGCAGCTTGACAGCAGACTATGTAAGCTCAGAGTGTTCAGTTGATTAACCTCAATTGCGCCATCAATTCCTCACAGTTAATTTAGAGAAAAAATCAAAAGAGGTATGACTATGCTAACCGAATTGTTGCAGCAAGAGATATTGGGAAACCCATTATCCGATTATTTCTATTTCATGTTGGTGCTGATGGGTGCTTATTCGGGTTATCTCTTGCTAATAAAAGCACTAAGATCCCAATTAATCAAAAGATTTGTTGAAGACCAGAAGGAGTTATTTGAGACCTTAGTTGGGTTAGCTCGTACGCCCCTAAAACTGGTCTTACTAACCTTTGCAATCTGGATCGGGGTACGGATCTTTGACATTCCTGAAGAAGCCAAGCTTATTATCCAAAATATTTTTCTTGCTTTATTGGCGGTTACAGCTTGCTATGTGCTTTTGAAAGTCATCGACGCCTTTGTGGCATATTTCAAGCCACGAGTGGAACGCACGGAATCTAAGCTTGATGATCATCTTTTGCCTCTTTTTAGATCGACCCTGAAGACTTTTGTCATTGTGGTCACAATCCTTGTGGTCATCCAGAATTGGGGATACAATATTACCAGCCTTTTGGCTGGATTGGGCATAGGTGGCATAGCCATTGCCTTAGCTGCGCAGCAAATGCTCTCCAACATTTTCGGAGCCATTACTATCTTCGTTGACCAGCCCTTTCATGTCGGAGATGCTGTCAGCATAGAAGGTTACACAGGAAACATCGAATCCATTGGCTTGAGAAGTACGCGCCTTAGAACGTTCGACGGGACACTCGTTACCGTTCCCAACAGCGTTATTGCCGGTACTAAGATTGATAATTGGAATGCGCGTCCGACCCGACGGACTAACTTTACGATTGGAGTCACCTACGATACAAGTTATGAAAAACTTCAAACGGCGGTTCAAATTTTGAGGGAGGTGATGGCCGCCCATCCTGGGACCGCGAACTACAGAGCCTATTTCAACAGCTATGGCGATTTCTCCCTCAATATCTTCGCCCAGCATTACTGCAAGTATCTCAACTATGAAGAATATTTAAAATGCCTTGAGGAAATCAACTTTGAAATTAAGAGGCGTTTCGAAGAAGAAGAAATCGAGTTTGCCTTTCCAACTCAAACTCTATACCTTAAATCTGAAGAGCCTGTGTTTAGCTCAGATAACGCCATGACAATCCAGCGCGGCGAAATCGCGAAATAGATAATGTAAAACTATAAAATGATTGTACCCTCTACTCGGCTAACCTTTCTATGTTGTCATTACTAGGAAAGCAAAAATTTTGTTCCTTCAATGAGAAATGAGTGATCAAATTCAACAGCCAATTAAACCCAAGCGCCAACCCGTGGTAATGGTTGTAGATGATGAGGAGATGGTGACTAAAACGCTGTCCACCTATCTGCAATTAGAAACAGACTATCGTGTCTTGGCTTTTCAATCTCCGCTTGAAGCTTTGCAGACCCTAAAACAGAGGCCCGCGGATTTAGTAATTTCGGATTTTCTTATGCCGGAAATGGATGGGCTGCAATTTCTTTCCGAAGTCAATAATATGTACCCCGAGGTCCCCCGCATCCTTCTGACCGGATATGCCGATAAGGAAAACGCAATCAAAGCTATCAATGAGGTTGGTTTGTTCCAATACATTGAAAAACCCTGGGATAATGAACACCTTAAGCTGGTCATTCGTAATGGCCTTGCAAATAAGAATTTGAAAGCAATCTTAAACGAGAAGATTCATGAGCTAGACCAAGCGCTTTTAGAGAGAGAAACTTTGTCGCAGCGAAATGATTTACTCCGAGAAGAACTTACGCTCGCCCGTCAGGTGCAGGAGAGCATGCTTCCGCAGGAGTTACCGAAGACCAACGGGTTTTCGTTTACAGCCAAGTATCTGCCAGCGCTGGAAATCGGTGGTGATTTCTATGATGTCCTTAAGGTGGATCACCATAGAGTGGCCGTATTAATTGCCGATGTTACTGGCCATGGCATTCAGGCGGCCTTGAGCACCATTCTTCTTAAATCAGCGTTCTCGACATTTTTGAACCGGGAAGCCAGTCCAGGGGAGATTCTCAAAAGTATGAATGCAATTCTCTTCAATGTCCTCCCAAGAAATACATTCGTCGCTGCTATGGTGCTTATCATTGACACGAGCACGGGCCACTGCTGCATAGCCAATGGCGGGATTCCACACCCGTATCTTCTGCGCAGGAAGGAGCGTCAGATCGAAAGGATCGCGGCAAATGGTCTCTTGCTTGGTATTACAAGCGATGAGGTTTTCAAACCCGCAGATGAAATGTCCATCAAATTGGAGAACAGCGACTGCCTCATCCTGTATACCGACGGCCTCAGTGAAGCAGAAAACGAGCAAGAGGAGCTGTTCGATTCTGAAAAAATGAAACAGACTATTTTGGAAAACTGCAAGAAGCCAAGCGCTGAGATACTGGAGCATCTCACAGACGCGGTTAAGAAATTTGGCAAACCAGAGCACAATTGGGATGATATTACGGTTCTTGGAATTGAGACTTACTCCAATTAAGAAGAACTCTTGGTAAATCCAGCATAATTCTATTGACCTACCCTAAGCAAAAAGAAACTGCACTCGATCTCTTCAAAGGTTTAGCTGGGAACATTTAAGACTTCAAATTTCTTAATAACCAGTAAAGTGCTCACGTGTTTGTGTGTTTAAAAGTTGAGGTACTAATATCTTGAATTTGCCTTTATGCCAACCCATCCTGTCGGTTCCTTTTTGATTTTTTACCCTGAACAATTTCCCTTCACCTGTGGTAAACATACTACACCTGTGGTACCGTTTCACGCCTGCTTATTAAAACCATTAAATGTAAGTAGAGGTGTTAATTTTAATTATAACAATCAATTAATAACTATAACAATTCAAAAACTAATTTTTGGCCCAATAATTGATTATTCCAAATACAAAATTAACACAACAAATCAAATCCAGACCGGTCTATAAATGCAATCAGAATCTTAACAGAAAGGAGTTTATCATGAAACCAACAACTCATACGCATTGGCTAACAGCTTTATTGCTTTGCATTACTCTTTTGTATGCAATTGGGTGTTCCAACAATAATCCTTCTGGACCCAGCGATGACGGAAACTCTGACAATCAGGTGAATCAGAAGGTCCAGACCGTCAGCGCCAACAGCGTAGATATTTACAACACCGTTTCTTCGTTTCAACAGATTAGCACCCTGCTTCTGGGGCCGGAATCCATGGTAGATTTGGAAGTACCGGAGGTGGAGAATCCCCAACAGGCCATGAGTTTCGCCAGGTCTGTGCTCCAACAATCTTTCGATAAAATAAAAAGCGACTCAGACCTTTTAACAAAAACTCAAGGAACCTTGGCTGATTCGGTAATCTGGGATGTTACTTATCGCGATGATGTATTGGGTATCACCTACCGCAGCAGCCTTATCTACGACTCTGAAACCAGTAAGGGCCGACTCTTTCTTGTCCGATTTGATTTCCCAGAGAGTCACCCATTGACGTATGATTCCACTGAAATCAAAGTAGACCTCAATTTTACCATCTTTTATGGTGCCGATGATGTTTTAATTTCTCTGGAAAATTTAAAACGGTTCAAACCGAGGCACCTAATACAGGAAGAGTTTGGCAGCTTTGTTCCAGACCCGTACGCTCCCGGCACCGAGCCAACCGGCGGTACACTGGAAAGCAACATCACTTATTCCCCTTCGAGCTTTATCAGTAGCACACATGCTATCTTAGAGTATCACGAAGGGAGTGGCGGAAGCTATTCGAAAGAGGTTCAGTTCTCTGACGGCAGCAGCAGTAGCGTTTCAGTGACTTTTCGTGAAGATGGCACGGGTACGTTTTCAGAGACTCGCCGAGACGGCACTCAAATCGAAGGCACCTTCGATAGCCCGGAGAATGATGGGGTTGGCAGCTTTACCAAGACAACCACTTTCCCAGAAGGACACGACCCTGTTTCAATTTTTGAAAGCGGAGAGTTCACCTTTAATCCAGTAGATTCAACGCTGCACGGAGCCTTTGAAAAAGAAGTCAGATTCAAAGATGGCACGGTTGAGCGAGAGAATGTAACAGTCGATCAAACCGTGGTTGGCAACGTCAAGACCACCACAATTAATGTCGAGAAGACCGACGGCGGCAGTGGATTCATAACCATCGTAGAATCTCCAGAAGTGGATCAAATCTCCGGAGAGTGGACCAATCCTGATGAAACCTTTTTGATTTTCTCTGCTGAATCTTATCCAGACGGCAGCGCTCATTTTGAATTTGAATTATATGCATCCAAGGCGGCCTATGAGAATGGCGAAGACCCCATTGCCAGTGGCGAGTTCGATTTCTACCCAGATGGCTCTGGACAGGGGACGGTAACGGTAGGCGGCCAAACTTATGAAGTAACCATCAACCCAGATGGTACCGTTACTGTGAAAGACAACTCGGGCAGTATGTCCAAGTTGAATCTTTGGCACTAAGTTCTGTACTTAAGGAGAAGTCATTTGCAATGAAGCATGGGATGGCATCAATCACTCTTGGTGTCATCCCTGTTGGATTACCAATAAATAATAATTCGAAACTATTTAGGCTGTCATTCTAGAAGAATCTTTTTTGAATCAACGTCCGACCGAACCTTGCTTACTTAGTGCTAAAATTTACAAAGATTACCACGGAAATAAATGTGACCTAATTTAAGATTAAGTGATTCGTTGTTTGAAAGCATCACCTTTTTAGTGAGATGCAGCAAAACACCTAAACTGTCATGCCAGAGGCATCTTCCCTGAATTGTATGCTAAGCGCGGGAAGATTCCTACGGAATGACATGGAGTAAAATTGCTTAACATTATTTTCATCATTATCGGGTGTCAAGCCTGACATGGAAATTCCTACGGAATGACACCGCAGCCTGAATGGCTACCACACTTTTCAAGAAAGCGAAAATTGCTTCCTAGGATCATCTATTCAAACTAATGTCGGGAAGGAGTGAGAAGTTCCACCTAAAAATATCCTCGGAGCCATCCCGCGGCCAGCGTGCCGAGATTTACGGTTACGCCGCTGGCCATTTGTTTCGCTTTTGTGAAAATTACTTGCATTTTTGGGGCAAACGAAGTATCTTGTAACAACAGTGTAGCAAAATTTGCAAACCAATTTCTATTAACACCGGCCAATGAGTATCTTTTGATTATTTGTAACTATTCAGGTTCACTCCGAAAGGCAAAACTATTTAGGGCAAAACAATTAATTTCAAAAAAAGAAATGAACAAATGTTGATTGGTATTTCATAAAATTATCATGAGTGATAACAACATCTTGGTGGCCTATTATGGGTAATTCACGAGAAATTGTAGATAAGACCGTTGCAAAAAAACCGATCTCCGTAATCAAAGTAGGCGGTTATATTGACATAACCACGTCCGAGGAGCTCGAAAAGGTGATTGAGTCACTATTGAGTTCGAATTACTACAATATAATAGTAGACCTATGCGACGTGGATTACATAAGTAGTAGAGGTTGGAGCATATTTCTTAGTAAGTTAAAGGACATTCGGGATCATGACGGTGACCTGAAACTGGCGTGCATGAAAGAAGCGGTATATGAAGTGTATGTCGTTCTTGAGTTTTTCTGGTTCCTTAAAGTATACGATACATTGGAAGAGGCTATTTCTGATTTCGAGCTTGGCGTTCCTCCAATGCCGTGATAATCTATTCTAGAATGATTATTCAGACAAAGCTCAAGCAGGCGTCCTCGTATGCGCTTGCAACCACCAAGCGAGGACGCCTGGTGGAGCAAAATTGTAGCTTAATCATCACAGTTGAGCTGATTGAATAATCTTTTATTTTAATAAGGATACAGTATGGAATTAAAGGATGATTGCACCTTGGGACAGAGATTTGAAAACTTAATCAATATTATGGCCGAACTTCGAGGTAGAAACGGTTGTCCCTGGGATAAAGAACAAACCCATGACACCCTTCGACAGTACTTGTTGGAAGAATCGTATGAGGTTCTGGAGTCGATTGATAGGAAGAATTGGACTGAATTAAGAGAAGAATTGGGGGATCTGCTTTTGCAGATTGTTTTTCATGCTCAAATTGCAGCAGAAGGTCGGAAATTTGATATTTCTGAGGTCGTTGATTCCATTACCGAGAAATTGATTAGAAGGCATCCACATGTTTTCGGGGAGGTCAAAATTCATACAGCAGAGGAGCAGACGATTCATTGGGAGAAGCTTAAGAAGCGGGAAGGGAAAGATTCGGTACTAGATGGCGTTCCAATTGCTCTTTCGGCGCTACTGCGTGCCCTGCGCATTCAACAAAAGGCAGCCTCAGTAGGCTTTGATTGGCCAGCAGAGGAACCTGTATGGGATAAGATTCAAGAAGAGGTTGAAGAATTGAAGATTGCTTCGCAAGAAAAAAAGCACAATTGGGTAGAGGAAGAATTTGGTGACTTAATATTTTCTTTAGTCAATGTTTCTCGATTTATTGGTATCAACCCGGAAGATGCTTTACGGAAAACAACCGAAAAATTTATCGATCGCTTTAAGAAAGTAGAAAGAGAGTTCGCGGAACAAGGTAAAGATTTGAACAAAGCCAGTTTAGAAGAGATGGATGCGGTTTGGGAAAAAATAAAATCTGATGAAGTGAAGTTTAAAGATAAATAACGAGCTGAAGTTCAGCAGTGGCGGGTTTTCACCGCACTGACGCTACTAACAGAATAAGCTCTTCAAATGCACTAAACTTTGAATTCACGCACCCGCCCCGCCATCCGCTGCAACTGCTTAGTTAGACGAGCGAGTATTTCATGAGTTTTTTTGAGTTTTCATGCTTTGGCAGTCTTTCCTTTTCTCTTCGATGGGGGTTTTGCATCCCACGTCTTTTTGTGGCACACATATTTGGTTTTCTTATCCCAACCCTCTAACCCCCACGTTTGCACCTCACCAAGGACGTATAGCCAAGACGTGAATTACGGGTGAACTTTTAAGATTTCGCAAAATTCTAATTTTTTCTTGCATCTTCTATCCGCCACCTTTATATTTGATTCAACTTTTTACATAACGTTAGCCTCTAAATCTTACTTTTTTGGGGAAGATTAGCTTGGCAGCTTCTTGATGCTACAACAAGGCAGAATCATCTCGGTCGTCATTCTTTTTAGTTTGGCTGCATCCACAATAAAGTCGCAAACAAAAGACAGCTTCATTACCCGGCTTCGCGGAGGAAATGTCAAATTCGAAATTGGGTACGCTTCAACTCTAGTCCCAGCCCAGGAAGGCAATCTCGTTTCTCTGTCGCACCTCTTTACGAAGCCGTTTGAGCCTTTCGCCTACCACTTGAACCCCTCTTTTCTCGCGTACACATCTCAGGCGGGAGTGAGCCTCGAATTCACCCCCGGATTTAGTCTCAGTTTGAATCGTTTTGTAGATTTCAACAGCCGCGTTCGTGAGGAGATCGACGCAGCGATTGTGGACTTTCGCTCAGAAGATTTTGTGGTTTCCTATCCTCAAGTGAGTGGAGACTATTTGAATTTTGGTGGCATTTCATCCGTGGCGGTTGTCTTGCCAATAAGTACCGAAGGCTGGACTATTTTCGGAGTTTCTCAGAATCTACTAAATCTTCGAGGCAGCTATATCAATTCGGGATTGGAGTCTCAAATGGTCTCGAACGTGGATGTGAGCGAGGGCACGCAGAAAGTGATTTTCAACGGTTTCCTGGATGCAACCTTAGATGTCCGGGCAACGGTGCGCGGTCTGAGCGCAGGAGTGGCAAAGGTCATGAGCCCGGAGTTTGCGCTCGCGTTCACTATCAACCGGTATCAAGCCGAGCTGCGGGCGAATGGATTCGCGAACGTGGATGGTGTCATGATATTCGGCGGCACCGAACATGTTTTCAACAACCCGCAAGATCCCTGGCCCAACACCCTGCGCCAGTCTGCAAAGGCCCGTTATCGTGGAAACGGACTGGGTCTCAACCTCAGTGGGACATACCATCTAAAGCCGAACGTCTGGGTCTTAGACGCAGTTTTGGAACTGCCATTTACTATCAAAATGAGCGGCCAAGTTGAGCAAGAATTCAATAAGATCCCAGCGCTCAACCTGGATGCTGTTATCCGGGGAGAAGAGCTGGACGAGATATTAGATCCTGTGAAACTCAAGTTATCCCAGCTAACCCTTACTGAGCCAGATTCGTTTGAAACCTACGACGCACTATCTCTTAGCATTCCAAAAAAGATCAAAGGTTCCCTGACTTACTTAGGTAAAAGACTTAAGACTCGATTAACTTTCGGAAAGTACCTTAGTAGAATTCAACTGGAATATGAACCCAATAGAATTGGGTTGAATTCCGCCTTTTTTGTCAATGCCCAGTTCGAGGTTGCTCGTTTCCAGCTTTCCATGGGACTGACCAAGATCAAACCGTTTGCGCGTAAGACTGATGAAGAGCCAGTGGGTGACTCTAATCATATAATACCTTCGTTCGCACTTGGCGCCAATTTGAATCTGTCCAAGAATTCGAAAATATATTTGATACTTTCATCCACTCCTTCTCCTGCACTTCGGAGTCGTGTCACCTTCAATTTCTGAGGTGTGTGCACGGTGAGTAAACTGCAAATAGGCAGTCGGCAATGAGCAGTAGGCAGTGGGCAATGGACCACCGACAAATGAGCTAACAGCAATCAGCTTTAGCTGGGAGCTGAGAGTTGACGGCTGAAAGCCGCTGATACCAGTCCTTGTCGAGCGAAATTCTTTGCAAAAAGAACAATGGATAATGGTCAAATTCTACGAGCGAGAATGGAGAAGAAAATCTCAACGCGCACAAGGCAGTGAGGAGTAGGGGGGCAATTGCCCACTGTCAACCTGTCTTTAGTTCGTCAGTTGGCGTTAATTCACTTTTGCGTAAAAAAAATAAAGAGTCGATCGCTAATACTGCAAAAGCTAACCTTCTTTGTTAATGAAAATTGTGTTGATTATTCATGAGTTACATAGAGGTATCAAATCCAGATTATTCTAATAGACCAAAAGAAGGTCAGCTTTTTTCGGCACACTCGCCAGTGATTTTGTGCCTGCTGCTGTTGGGTGCGATTCTCTTCGAGCCAGCCCCGAAACTTGGCTTTGCACAAAACACTGGTAAGATTACCATCACGCAGCGGCCTGTCACCCTGACTGATGCGGATTCCGCCGTCACCATTGCATGGCAAGAACCGGTCTTGGCGGTGATGAAATTCGGCCGCCTGCACGGACAATACTCAAGAACCGTCAGCGTAGCGGGGACCCAATCGTTGACTTTTGTTCCACGTGAGCAAGGGATGGCAGAAGCAGGCATCTATTTTTGTATCCTTGAAGCAGCAACGGCTACTTCGGACGAATTTGCTATCATCATCGAGGCAACAACCGTACCGAAAATGATTGCTCCGGCAAACCAAACCGTACTCAACGCGCCTACCACACTTTTTGTTTGGGATCCCGTTCCCGGCGTGCCATTCTACCACATTTTGGTGTCCGACCAAGAGGTCACTTTGGAGGAAGATGAATTTGGCGATCTGCAACTGGTCAATGCCAATATCATCTGGCAGGCTATAATCCCCGCTACAAGCATGCAGTACGGCGTGCAAGACCCTTCTGGATTTTTCAATCAGTTGAACGGAGACGTACCCCCTTTGGTACCGGACCAGGAGTACAACTGGATTGTGATCAATAATTATGGGAACAATCCTGCTTTGAGTTCTATCGTGCAGGGAGGTGTAAATGGCTTTAGCGTTGGACTTACTCCGACGGTAAGCTCACCTACTCTGCAACAGCCCGCCGACGGCGCTACGATTTTCGAAGACGAGATTACTTTCTCTTGGTCTCAGGTACCGAACGCCGTGAATTACGCGGTCTACTTGTACGAAGAGCGGGAGCATTCGGGCAGCGTTTCCAGTTTTCCGATTTGGCACGCCTGGACGAGTTTTACCTCAATTGATTTTCCAACCACTGCGATTCTGCGCGATACCCGGTACTTTTGGCGGGTTTACGCTTTCGATTCCGCGGGATTAGCCCGGGTCTCTCAGCGATTCTCTTTTCGTTTCGATACCGCATTCGGCATTTTGGAAATTCAGACCCAGCGGGAGGACGGAGCCGAATTGCCGAGGACCAACATTAGTATCACCACCGTGGCCGGCAGTTCCGAGCCCGCGCAACTGCTCACCCCGGAAAGCGGCTTTCTTGAAATACGGGTACAGCCGGGGATTTACCGGGTGACGGCCTCAAGAGAAGGATACGTGGATACGACCTCCACTGCAGACGTCAGAAATGGTCAAACCTCGCAGGTTGATTTGCGACTCAGGGAAGCGCCTTCGGCGGCTAGCGGGCAAGTCAAAGACCAGGATGACAAGCCCGTTTCCGGAGCCAATGTGATCTTGTTTGAACAAGCGAGCCAGTCCAGAATTGAAACCCAAAGCGATCCCTCTGGGAACTTCGGGGTCTCGCTGAACGCGGGTAATTGGAGCGTCTTCGCTCAGAAAAGCCATTACCGGAATTCGGATACACTATTTGTTCAGCTTTCCCCGGGTGTCAGCTCCTCGTTGTTTAGACCGCTTGTGCTCGTGAAAAACAGTAATCACGTACGAGCAACAGTGGTTAATGAAAATGGGCGGCCCATTTTCGGTGCCTCGGTAAAGTTAAGGCAGGGCGAAACCAGTATTTCAACGCAAACGGATGTGAACGGGTTTTTCGACTTGGAAGTCGGGGATGGCACTTGGACGCTGGAGACCTCCAAAACGGGGTTTATCAGCCCGTTAGCTCGGCAAATCACGGTAGACGGCGGGCAGACCCTGACCGTCACTCCAAATTTGGTGCTTACATCCAATCCGGCCTTAGTGTCAGGATTTGTATCAGACGGGAATAAGGCTATCCCGCAGGTGTTATTGAGAGCGACGCGCAGCTCAGGTGGGCTGTTCGAAGCTCGGACTAACCCGCAAGGCAGTTACCAGTTTAGTCTCTCCCCGGGAAGGTATTCAATCTCAGCGGTAAAAACCGGCTACACGTCGGACCCGGCAAAACAGGTAACGCTTTCAGCCGGCCAGACTTTTTCAGGACTGAACTTTACGATGACGCCGAATCCCAGCTTTATTGTGGGCAAGATCACTGCCGGCGGCGTGCCTGTTGAAGGCGCTCGAGTTTGGACAGGAAGCGCTGCTGACACCAGCAATGCCGATGGCACCTACGTCTTACAAGTGCCCGGAGGTACACATGAGGTGCGCACTGAGAAAGCGGGATATGTGTCGCCCGATGCCTTAACCGTTACGGTTGGCATAGGCGCTACTGCGGTCGGGTTGGATTTTGAGTTGACGCCGAACGCTGCCAAAGTCTCAGGCCGGATTCTTAGCCAATCGAAGCCGGTGGTCGATGCGAGCGTGCTAGCCCAAAACGGCTCCAAGATAGTTGAAACCCGAAGTTCATCTGATGGCTCCTTCCTTCTTAGTCTGGATAGCGGAGTCTGGAACTTATCGGCAAGCAAATATGGTTTCATTGCCGGCGCCTTTGATGGTCTCTCAGTGAATCCCGGGCAAGTCGTCACAGGACTTGATTTCAATCTGTCGCCCAATTCTGGTCTGGTCCGCGGCCAGGTGAAGGACCAGACAGCTACACCTATCCGAGGCGCCACCATCAGCGTCATCGGGCAACCCATAACCACGGTCACAGATGTCTCCGGCAATTATGCGTTACAGCTCGAACCCGGCACCTATGAACTTCTGGCAAGCAAACGGCAAGTCCTTTCCACAAAGCAAAGTGTCAGCGTCACTAACGGGGGAGATGTAACGCTTGACTTTGTTTTGCAGCAAAGCGCTCTGGTTTGGGGAGTGGTCACCGATGATGTTGGTTATCCCTTAAACAAAGTGGAGGTGGCGGCGACCGGTCACATGAATGCCTTTGTTACGACCAATTTTAATGGCCGGTACAAACTTTTTCTTTCTTCAGGCAGCTATCAAGTCACGGCTGACGCGGTAGGATATCAATCGGCTGAATCCTCGCTTTCCGTCACCAACGGAGACACAGTAACTCAGGACTTCGCGTTAAATTCCGCACCTGGCGAGATTGCCGATGTATCAGGAAGGGTGTTGAATAGTGAGAACGTCCACCTCCCAAATGTGACGCTCCGGCTCACAGCGGATGATGTGACGCTGTTCGAGTCTGGCAATGACGGCACCTATCGTCTGTCAAATCTGCAGACTGGGGAAGACTACCTCTTAGAGCCTCTGTCCACGAGGAGGTTCTTTCTGCCGGACAAAAGGGAGTATCGGCCACTGAGCAGCGATCAGTCAGGACAGGACTTTCACGGCAATCTTTTTGGGGATGTGAGTGCCAACGAACAAATCTCGTCATTCGATGGTTCGCTGGTCCTTCGATACAGCGCCAGGCAGAATCTTTCACCTTTCTTCGACAACTTTGTACGAGACTCCATCGCAGCGGACGTCAGCGGGAATGGTCAGATTAGCTCCTTTGATGCCTCGCTCATATTTCGTTATTCCGTAGATTTGATTTCATTTTTCCCGGTACAGAAGAGCCTGCCTAAAGCCACACCTTTTCATTGCAAGAAAGTTCAGATCGCGCTGGACTGGTTAGACTCTGGGGAAGGGGAGGCCGTCGGCTTGATCGATGTTTACGGCGCATCAGGTGTGTTCTCTGCCAATCTGGAGCTTCGATTTGATTCTTCAAATCTTCTGGTTACGGATATCATTTTGCTGGATCCTTCACAGCAGATGGCTTTTTCCGTTAAGGGAGACCGTGCCTTTATTTCTACGGCTGGGATAGTGCCGGCTGAAGTGAATGGGCCGTTTTTGAAGATCGTGTTCAAGAAAGCTGCCGGCGCGGTGAGGTCGTCGTCGAATCTGGTTTCGTTAGAGAAAGTGTTGTTCAATGAAAATGAGCTTGACCTCTCCGGTGAAACGACGCAGGTGCGGACTTTGCCTGAGGTGTTTGCGTTGCATCAAAATCATCCGAACCCATTTAATCAGTCCACGGTCATTCGATACGATTTGCCGGTGCTGAGTCAAGTGCGGGTTGCTGTTTATAACCTTTTGGGGCAACTTGTGACCGAACTGGTGAAAGAGAAACAGCCAGCGGGTTCTTTCAAATTCTTTTGGGATGGAAAGAACGAGCAAGGACAATTTATTTCGAGCGGAGTCTATTTTCTGCGTTTGGAAGCACAAGGTTTCGACGGTGTCAGGAGCTTTGTTGAGACGAAGAAAGTGCTGTTGATAAGGTAGACACCGGAGCATCGCCACTTAGCGACCTTTGTGTCTTTTTCTGGTTCCCAAATTTCATTTGGAACGCGGTGGCGAAAGTTTATAGTATTGTCGGTGAACTTTTGCATTTGTTTGCAAGAAAAAATGACAAAAAACAAATCTCAAATGTCAAATAAATCCCAAGAACCAAATATGAGATTCCAAACTTGGAGTACCACGTTTGGAATTAGGGAAACGCCCACTCAAATTACGCAGAAGAAATTTGGAGCTTGAAATTCGAGAGTTATTTGGGATTTGTACATTTGGGATTTGGAATTTGCGGCTTCGCCGCGTTAGGAATAATGCAGGTTGCAATCGTGAGAGAGATTCAGACGATCGTCATCAGCTTGCTTCTACTGGTAGTCGCTGGTCTCAAGGCCCAAACCGTACAAATCACAGTGCCTGAACTCACTTCACCGCCGGGCCGAGAGATCGATGTCCCTATCCAAGTCTCTGACTTAACGGGGTTGGGAATCTTTTCGTTCGATTTGTCGCTGACATTCAATCCAGATGTGCTGACGGCGCTCGAAGTAAAGGCCCAAGGTACGTTGAGCGGCACCTGGGGCGACCCCACAACTAACATTAATCCCGGTCGCGTCCAAATTGGTTTCGGCGGCGCCAACGAGCTTTCCGGTTCCGGCGATCTCATCAAAATACGGTTTTCTGTGAGTTCGAGTGCAAGTATCGGTCAATCTACCTCACTGATATTAAGCAGCTTCGTCTTCAACGAGGGATCGCCGGCGGTGCAGATTACGCACGGGACGCTAAAGGTACAGGCGGATACCGGACCCCCTGTGATCACGTCGGGACCAAGTGCATCCGGTCACAGCACCAATTCGGTCATCATTCAATGGAGCACGGACGAGGGAGCGGACAGCCGCGTGGAATATGGTTTGAGCGAGAATTACGGCTCCGAAACCACTGATGCCTCCCTGGTAACTAACCACACCATTGCCCTTAGTGGGCTTAGAGCATCGACCACCTATCATTACCGGGTAGCATCAACCGACAGCGAGGGTAACGGGCCGACTTACAGCGAAGATCGCACTTTCACCACCAGCGACATCGTGGTTTCCATTCCCGATCACGTTGGCAGTCCAGGCAGCGAAGTCACTTTTCTCGTAAACGTAAACGACCTGACCAATCAAGACATTACCTCAGTCAGCATGACCATAACTTTTGATGCACAGTTGCTGACTGCCACAGGCGCAAGCGTTGACGGTACCTTGACGGCGTCTTGGGGAACGCCAAACTTCTCGAGCAGCGACGGCATGGTCCAAGTTTCGTTATCTGGCGCGTCAGCAATCAGTGGTTCCGGTACCCTGTTGCGCTTACAGTTTCAGGTTTCACCGACGGCTTCTGTTGGTACTTCGTCGTCTATTCTATTTTCGCAGTTTCAATTTAACAACGGCCAGCCAATCGCCCAAACCCGCGGCGGTACGTTCACGGTTCATGAAAGCACACCGCCGGTGATCACCGCGGGGCCGGATGTGGCTTCGGTCTCGGCTACCTCCGCTGCCATTGAATGGGCTACTGACGAGGACGCCACCAGCATGGTAGAATACGGATCGACAACCGCGTATGACTATCAGATGCGTGATTCTGATCTGAGCCGAAGCCACCGGACCGTTTTGTTAGACTTGCGGCCCGCAGCCACTTACCATTACCGCGTCGGCTCAGTTGACGCTTCCGGCAACGGGCCAACCTTCTCAGTTGATCAATTTTTCACAACCGCGGCCGGTGCAGACGTGCTGGTTTCCATGCCCGACACTTCTGCACCTGGCGGCGTGGCTTTGGATTTTCCGGTTCGGGTCTCTGACACGACCGAAAAGAGCATCTTTACCGTCGCGGCTGCGATTTCATACGATCCGGAGCTGCTGAACGTTAGTGAGGTCATTCAATCGGGAACCATGACAACTAGTTGGAAAACGGCTGAAGTGACGTTCCTACCTGGGCTGGTGACCCTAAATATCTCGGGAGCGCCACCACTGAGAGGTAGCGGCGTACTGTTCAAAGTGCGCTTTGAAGTGGCGGAAGCGGGGCTTGCTGGGCAGGAGAGTCTCATCTCGCTGCCCTTCTTTCGATTCAATCGAGGCCTGCCTCAGGCGGCTGTCTCGGATGGTAGCTTCACTCACCTGGGCGGTTCGGACGCCACGCCACCCTCGATAACAGCCGGGCCCTTTGTTGACGTAGTCACTTCTACGGCGGCCAGAATCAGTTGGATAACGAATGAACCGAGCACTGGCGTTTTGCAGTACGGGACGGACACATCCTACGGTTCTACGGAGGAAAGCAGCCAGTTGACCACGGCCCATTCGATTCGGATGAGCGGCTTAAATCTGGCCACTACGTACCATTTTCGAGTCGGGGTCACGGACGCAAACAACAACGGCCCCAATTACACCGGGGATCTGCAATTTACGACTAATAATGGTAATGCTGTGACCGTCTCCTTGCCGGATGTTTCCGCTGGTCCCGGACAAACCTTTGAAGCAGCCATCCAGTTGAGCGATGTCTCTGGATTCAACGTGTTCTCGGCGGACCTGACCATTGCGCTGGATCCAAACTTCGTGGAGGCGATTGACGCTACAAGCTCTGGCACGCTGTCCGATTCCTGGGGACCGCCGGTCTTCACGCTTTCTTCTGATAGAATTATCGTGGCCATGGGCGGCGTCACCCCGCTGGCAGGCGCGGGCAGTCTGGTCAAGCTCCGGTTTCGTGTAAAACAAGATGCTCCACTCAGCGAATTGTCCTGGATTCGATTTAATCGTTTTGTTTTTAATGAAGGCACTCCGGTCTCAACCACAGTCAATGGCAGGCTTACTGTCACAGACACGAAACCGCCGCAGCTCACACAAGGACCCCTTGTGAGCTACTTGGATGCGCGAACGGCATCCATCTCGTGGACCACGGATGAGGAAGCGACCGCCAAAATAGAATACGGCCGAACTTCAACCTACGGCTCTCTCAAAGAAAGCGGAATTCTGAGACGGCAATACAGCGTCACCCTAGGTGATTTAGAGCCTACGACCACGTATCATTTTCGTGTTCTTTCTTACGACGCGCTGGGAAATGGTCCGACGCTTAGCTCGGATTTAACTTTTTCTACTTTCTCGGATCAGATTTTTGGTCAAGTTGTAGATGAATTTGAAAACCCGGTGGCGGGTGCTTTGATCATTGCCAACAGCCCGGCGGGAGGCGGCACCGCCAACTCCGACACCAGCGGGATTTTCAAAATCGACGGCCTGATGAGGAGCAATTCGTATGAACTGAACGTCACCAAATTCGGTTTTGCCGAATCCGTACTAGAGGACGTCCCTGGCGACACGGTTATGCAAGTGTTTCTCACGGCCAATTATGCGTCTTTGTCCGGTACGGTCACTACCGCTGACGGCAGTTCCCTTGACTCTGTCTTGATCGAGGCCGCTCTTGCGTCCTCAGGCCAGGTCGCTTACTCAGCGTCCTCTCAGTCCGACGGCTACTACGAGCTCTCGAAGCTTCTGGCTGATACGTACATCATTTCTGCTTTCAAGATGGGGTACATCGCCGATCCTTCGCAGGTGACGCTCTCATTTAATCCAGGCGAAGCTAAACAGTTGGATTTCACCTTAGAAGAGGCTGACATAAAGGAGCTTGAAATCTCTGGACCACAGTTGATCGCAAACAACCAATCTGTTTCATACAATGTCGTTGCTTTAACTGCTGGCGGACAAGCAGTTAATGTGACAACCGCACAATGGGCCATGGCGCCTGCGTTGGCAGGAGAGATCTCAGACGGCCTATTAGTGCCAAATCCCGGATACTTTGGCGAAGCCGTACTCACGGTCTCGGAAAAACTTACAGGCATCAAAGGAACGTTAAGCATCGATATTTTCGCGCCCATTGAGCCGCAATCAGACATCGTCCTGACGGACAGCGCAGGATTACAGCTCGAAATACGGCCGGGCAGTGTAGAGAGTAGTCTGAACCTACAAATAAGCCACCCTGTGCTCAATCCCTTAAAACGTCGCTCCCGCAGCCTGGTCACCGTTGGATCCGCTTACCAATTGAAGCCGGACGGAACCGTTTTCCTTCAAGATGTTAGAATGGGTCTGCCGATAACGGATAGTTATTCGGCAGAGAATTTGAGCATTGGCTATTGGGACAAAAACAAATCCAATTGGCAGCCATTAGAGAACCAGAATGTGAGCGGTAGTGAAAACATGGCTTTCGCATCAATTACTCAGCTTGGTCTGTATAGTTTACTGATCCCTACCCAACCATTAGGAATTTCAGACGTTCGCTTTAGGCCCAACCCCTTCTCACCTGACGTGGATACGGATGGAGATGGCAAAGCGGGCCTGACAGTCGAATTTCAGCTCTCCTCAAATGAAAGCTCAACCCCTGCATTAACCGTCAAAATATACAACGTGCGCGGGGAGTTGGTGAGAGATCTGTTAGATAACCGCCCGCTGGGTCAAGGGCTGAACCTGATTAATTGGGATGGCATGACTAACCACGGCCGCATGGCCCGAAACGGCCGCTACATAGTCCAAATCTTGGCGGGCGATAGTTCAGGTGATGCGGAATATGTAGGTACTGTGGTACTGGTTCGATAGATGGATACAATATAAAGAATCATACCTAAAGAATCGAACGATGAAAACACGCAGCTTGTTAGTGACTTTCCTTGCGTTTTGCTCTTTTGCTGCCCCCGGTCTGCAGGCCCAGGAACTCTCCAACATTCCAGGAGCTTTTGTGAACATCGGCTTTGGGGCGCGGCCACTAGGGATGGGTGGGGCTTTTGTGGCCTTGGCCAACGATGTACATGCAGTTCTCTGGAATCCTGCAGGCCTGGGTCAATTGCAGCGCCCTGAGGCAACCTTTTCATTTACAAAACAATTCGGGCTGGTTCCCTACACGTTTGCAGCTTTTGGCGGTCCGATTTCAAATTCTGTTCATCACGGAGAGGCCATGCTCATCTCAGGCGATTCTGCTCTGCGCGAAGTGACACTGGTTGTTGCTCTGGCCTCGACGAACTACGTCTTCGTGCCTAATTTGCGTTTGGGCGGAGCGTTTCAGTTGCGGCTGGCTTCCTTTGGGTCAAATGATTCAGAATTCGAGGGTCAGGTTACCGGAAATGGCATTGGTCTTGGATTCAATCTAGGAATCATGTATCACATTTCTGAAGAAATCGCAGTCGGTTTGACACTAAATAATCTAGTGAACGCCTTAAGATGGAGTACGTCCTCTTCAGGAAATTACTACCAAAACCTTCCACGTGAGATTGTTTTGGGCTTTGCCTACAACAGACAAAAGAGCTTTGCCGTTGTCGTGGACTACGACCTATCGCTACATGGTGACAGAGAGGATATTCTGCATGTCGGCATTGAAAAAAACGTTTTCCAGAACTTTATGGTTCGTAGCGGTGTCAAGCAGAACATGAAGTTTTTCACCAATGCCAACTACACGCTGGGTGCCGGATTCTTGCAAAGCTTCCCTGAGAGTATTGATTTCTCATTTGACGTCTCCTACCTATTTAATGAGATTGGCAATACGCTTAGGGTTTCGCTGGGATTCCGGTTTTAGCTGTGTAGGCCGCAGAACGATGATGGAAAAAAAGACAGGACCCCTGCCGTTCCCTGCAAAACCCTCGGTAGGCGGCCATTTTAATTACTGTAATGCCTCAGTCTTGGTCAGGAAAATCTCCTTCCCCACTTAACAGAGGGTGTGAAAAGTACAATCGAGACGTTCCTTAGCTCAGCGACACCTTGATGTCATTCTGGAAGAATCTTTTTAATAAACAG